>JBBSGC010000051.1:0-13181 GCA_038254525.1 Propionibacteriales bacterium
CTGCTCACCGACCTGCTGGAGATCAGCCGCTTCGACGCGGGTGCCGCGCGCCTGGAGCTGGAGACCATCAACCTGACCGCGGTGGCACACCGGGTCGCCGGCGCCTACTCGGCGCTGGCCGAGCGAGCCGGCGTCGAGCTTCGTGTGGTCGAGGGTGCCGGACCCACGTCGGTGCAGGCCGACGTGCGCCGGATCGAGCGGGTCGCGCGCAACCTGGTGGCCAACGCCATCGGCTACAGCGGATCGCGGAGAGTCGAGATCCGGGTCGCCGGCGACGAGGGCGCGGTGTCGCTGGTCGTGCGCGACTGGGGGATCGGGCTCAAGCCCGGGGAGTCGACGCTGGTGTTCAACAGGTTCTGGCGCGCCGATCCCGCGCGCGCCCGCTCCGGCGGCACCGGCCTGGGCCTGGCGATCTCCCTCGAGGACGCCCAGCTGCACGGTGGTTGGCTGCAGGCCTGGGGGGCCCCCGGGCAGGGAACCGCGTTTCGGTTGACGCTGCCCCGCCGGTGTGGTGACGACCTGCAACGCTCACCGCTGCCGCTGGTGCCGCAGGACGAGCCCTCCTCGGTCGTGGGGGCGCCGTACGCCCGGCTCGACCGGCTCGGGAGCGAGGCGTGACCGGCCGGCGGGCGCGGCTCCTGCTCGCCGCCTTGGTGGTGGCGTCGGCAACCTCGGGGTGCGCCGGGATCCCGAGCTCAGGAGCCGTGCACGTTGTGGAGGTCGGCTCCACTCCGGACATCGTGCCGCAGCTCTTCTCCCCGCCGCCGCCGCAGCCGGGCGCCACCCCGGTCCAGGTGGTCAGCGGCTTCCTCGATGCGATGCAGGCCTTCCCGGTCAGCACCGACGTGGCGGCGCAATATCTCACGACCGACGCCGCCGGGTCGTGGGACCCGGCTCGGCGCACCGTGGTCTACCAGGCGCCGCGCCTCAGCGAGGAACCCGGTGGAGTCGTCGACATGACCAGCCTTCAGTCGGCCCAGCTCAGCGCGCAGGGCGCGTTCCGGCCGGTGCCCCAGGAGCGATCCCATGCCACGCTCGGCTGGCGCCTGCAGCGACAGGACGGGCAGTGGCGGATCACCAACCCCCCGGACGCGCTGTACGTCGACGTCGCCTACTTCGAGCGCTACTACCAGTCGTACTCGCTGTTCTACTTCGACCCGTCGAACCAGGTGCTGATCCCCGACCCCGTCTACCAGCCGCTTGGCGAGCAGCTCGCCACCACGCTGGTGCGGGCGCTGCTGGCCGGCCCGACGCCCGGCACGGCGCCGCACCTGCGCACGACGGTGCCGTCGTCGGCGCGCCTGGACGTGGCGATCCCGGTGGACCCGGCCGGGGTCGCAGACGTACGACTCACCGGCCGGCTGGACTCCCTGTCGAGCACCCAGCGGGAGCTGATGTCGGCCCAGCTGGTCTCGACCCTGCGCCAGGTCGCCGGCGTGCACGGCGTCCGCATCCTCGTCAACGGCCAGTCGCTGGAGGTGCGGGGGGTCACCGATGTGCAGGACATCCACCTGTGGGACGTCTACAACCCGACCGCCGGCCTCGTGGCCCGGCAGCTGTACGCGCTGGTGCGTGGCCGGATCGTCCTTGTCGACGGCGTCTCGGTGGCCAGCGTCCCCGGCGTCCTGGGGAGATCGGCGCAGGACCTGCGCTCGATCTCGGTGCAGGAGGCGACGCAGCGACTGGTTGGCGTCAGCAGCGACGGCCACCGCCTGCTCACCGGGGCGCTCACGCCCGACAGCGCGAAGACGCTGTCGCCGCTCTACACCGCCGGCACCGATTTGTCCGCGCCGTTGACCAGCGGCGCCGGATCGGTGTGGACGGTCGACCGGCGGCGCACCGGTTCGCGGCTGGTCGTGGTCGACGACGCTGCGCAGGCACCGATGGCCCGGGTGATCGCCATGGGCCGGCTGGGCGGCGAGCGGGTCGAGCGGTTCACCGTGTCCTCCGACGGCGTCCGCTTCGTCGCCCTCGTACGGCCGCTTCGGGGCCATGGCCCGGCGCACATCGAGATCGGTTGGGTCCGGTACGCCGCCGACGGTGTCCACGTTGTTGGGCTGTCCGGCATCTCTGAGCTCGCCGTCTCCGGCCAGCAGTTCAACGACCTGCTGGACGTGGGCTGGATCGACGAGACGACGATCGGCGTGCTGGGGCGGCTCGGCGACGCACCGGTGGAGGTCTACTCGGTCAGCATCGACGGCTCCCAGCTGTCCGGCGGCCAGCTCTCCGGCGACCCGCTGCCCGGCACCTTCGAGGCGGTGTCGCTCACCACGTCCGGCCTCAGCGGGTCACCGCTCTACGTCAGCACCGGCGACGGGTCGCTGTACAGCTACCAAGACGGTCAGTGGCTGCGCGTCGGCGACGCCGCGGTCCGCTCGCCCGCGTTCGCCGGCTGAGGCCGCCCCGTCCACAGCCTCCGCCTTGGCGGCACCGGAGCCGCCGCAGGGCGCACACGCTGAAGACATGTCGCTCTCCCTGCCTTCGGGGTCACCGCCCGGTGGCGCCCCGGTCGCCCCGTCCTGGCGGGACTGCGCCGCGGACCTGCTGCTCGGCTGCGTCTGCGCCGGCTGCCGCGCGCCCGGGCGTCGGCTGTGCCGGGCGTGCTCCACCGCGTGCGCCCCGGTCCCGTTCGCCGCCCTGCCGACGCCGGCGCCCACGGAGCTCGGCCGGCTGCCGACGCTGCCGGTCGCCGCGGGCGCCTACGAAGGCGTGTTGCGCGAGCTCATCGTCGGGGTGAAGGAGCATGAGCGCTTCGGCCTGGTCAAGCCCCTTGGCACGATGTTGGCCGCCTCGGTGGAGGCGGTGCTGGACGCTGCCGGCGAGGCGGTGGTCGTCCTGGTCCCGGTGCCCTCATCGGCGGCCGCGGTTCGCCGGCGTGGACACGACGCGGTGCTCCGGCTGGCCCGTCGTGCGGCGGCCGCCCTGCGCCGCGACGGCCGGCAGGTCAGCGTGGCGGCGGTCCTGGCACCGACCGTGGGCGTGCTCGACCAGGCCGGGTTGAGCGCCTTGCAGCGGGCCGGGAACCTGCAGGGGGCGCTGGCGCTGCGGCGTGGCGCACGGGTGCGCGAGCTTGCCGTCGTGGTCGTCGACGACGTGATCACCACTGGTGCCTCCTGCGCGGAAGCTGTCCGCGTGCTGCGCGGTGCGGGCGGGCGCCCCGTCGGGGTTGCCACCGTCGCGGCCACCCCGCGGCGGCCGCGGGCGAGCGCGGAGTGAGCCGGCTGGCTACCGTCGGGCGGCTTCGGCCACTAGCGTCAGCCCCAGGCGCGTCACGAGGAGGTACAGGTGGAGATCGTGGTCAAGGGTCGGCACTGCGAGGTGTCGGACCGGTTCCGTGAGCACGTCCTGGAGAAGCTGAGCCGGCTGGAGAAGTACGACCATCGGCCGATCCGCGTCGACGTTGAGGTCTCACTCGAGCGCAACCCCAGGCTGTCGGAGCGGGCGGCCAACATCGAGCTCACGCTGCACTCCCGCGGACCGGTGATCCGGGCCGAAGCCTCGGCCGAGGACAAGCTGGCCGCGCTCGACAAGGCGCTCGGCAAGCTGGAGGCCCGGCTGCGCAAGGCCGCTGACCGGCGGCGCATCCACCACGGCCACCACGCGCCGATGTCTCTGGCCGAGGCCACCGCTTTGCCGATGTCGGAGGTCAACGGTTCGCGGGCCGCCCCGGCGGTCGCCGACGATGAGGCGCAGACCTCCCACGCCGGCCCGCTGGAGGTCATCGGCGACGGCCCACTCGTGGTCCGGGAGAAGACCCACCGCACCGCCCCCATGTCGTTGGACCAGGCGCTCTACGAGATGGAGCTGGTCGGCCACGACTTCTATCTCTTCGTCGACGCAGACAGCGACCGGCCGAGCGTGGTCTATCGCCGGCGCGGTTACGACTACGGGGTCATCCGGCTCGCCACCGACCTGCAGTAGTGCCAGAATCCCCCAGTGCGGCCACCACCGGTCCGGGAGGTTCCCGGCGACGCGCTCGACAGCGCCCGCCCGCCGGCCGTCGAACCGGTGGCTGTGCTGGTGGTCGACGACCAGGAGCTCTTCCGGCGCGGTCTGGTGATGGTGCTGTCGGGTGGCGACGGCATCGAGGTCGTCGCGGAGGCCTCCGACGGCGACACGGCCGTCGAGCTGGTCTCGGCCTCGGCGCCCGACGTCGTGCTGCTCGACGTGCGGATGCCCGGACGCAGTGGGATCGACACCTGCGCCGCGATCAAGTCGGTGTCGCCGTCCACCCGCATCGTCATGCTGACTGCCAGCGACGACGAGGCCGACCTCTACGACGCGATCAAGAACGGTGCGTCCGGCTATCTGCTGAAGGACTCCTCGATCGGGCAGGTCGAGCAGGCGATCCGCCTGGTCGCTGACGGCCAGTCGTTGATCAGCCCGGCGATGGCCACCAAGCTGCTCGACGAGTTCAAGCAGATGTCGCAGGCCGACAAGGCACCCGGGCTGACGCCGCGGTTGACCGACCGCGAGCTGGACGTCTTGCGACTGGTCGCCCGTGCGCACAACAACAAGGAGATCGCGCGCCAGCTGTTCATCAGCGAGAACACGGTCAAGAACCATGTCCGCAACATCTTGGAGAAGCTGCAGCTGCACTCCCGGCTGGAGGCGGTCATGTACGCGGTTCGCGAGCGGCTGCTCGACGTCCCGTGACGGAGGTAGAGCTGAGTGCGCCGCAGGCCCGTCGGGTCGCCCTGGCGGCGCAGGGCTTCACCGAGCGACGCCCGGTCGCCCCTACGCCGAGGGCGCTCGCCAGGGTGCTTAACCGGCTAGGCCTGTTCCAGATCGACTCGGTCAACGTGCTCGTGCGCGCGCACTACATGCCGTTGTTCTCCCGGATCGGGCCGTACCCTCCTGCGCTGCTCGACCGTGCGTACTGTCGGGCGCCGCGGCGGTTGTTCGAGTACTGGGGCCACATGGCCTCACTGGTGCGGGTCGACCTGCAGCCGGCGCTGCGTTGGCGGATGGCGGAGTCCGAAGGCGCCTGGGGAGGCATGCGGCGGGCCGCCGCGGAGCATCCCGAGGTCGCCGCGTGGGTCCTCGACGAGGTCCGGGACCGGGGACCGCTGACCGCTCGCGAGATCGAGTACGACGTCCCCCGGACGAAGACCGGTTGGGGATGGAACTGGTCGCTGGTCAAGGCCCTGCTGGAGTGGCTGTTCTACTCCGGCCAGCTGAGCTCGGCACGCCGCAACCCTGCCTTCGAGCGGCTCTACGACCTTCCCGAGCGGGTGTTCCCACCCGAAGTCCTAGCGACGCCGACACCGACGGAGGACGCCGCCCACCGCATCCTGGTCGCGGTGGCGGCCAGGGCGCACGGCGTGGCTTCCGAGCGCTGCCTGCGCGACTACTTCCGGACCCGCCCCGAGCCCACCCGCCGAGCGATCGAGGAGCTCGTCGAGGACGGCGCGCTGCTGCCCGCCAAGGTGTCCGGCTGGCCGCGCCAGGTGTTCCTGCACCGGCAGGCGCACGTGCCGCGCCGGGTCCGCGCCCGCTCGCTGCTCAGCCCGTTCGACCCGCTCGTCTTCGAGCGCAGCCGCACCGAGGCGTTGTTCGGCTTCCGCTACCGGATCGAGATCTATGTCCCCGAGGCGCAGCGGGTGCACGGCTACTACGTGCTGCCGTTCCTGCTCGGCGAGACGCTGGTCGCCCGGGTCGACCTGAAGGCCGACCGGACGGCGGGCCGGCTCCTGGTCAGGTCCGTGCACGCCGAGCCGACTGCCCCGCCGGAGACGGCCGAGGAGCTGGCGCTCGAGCTGGCCTCGCTGGCCTCGTGGCTCGGCCTGGGCGCTGTCGAGGTCGCCGACCGGGGCGACCTGGCCCCGGCGCTGCGCCGGAGCGTACGGGGAGTGGGCCGTCCCGCGGCGCCCACCGCATTAGGATGAACCTGCGGCACTCGCTGCGAGTCGCCGCCCAAGCCGTACGCGTCAACCGGGCACCGAGCCCGACGGGAGTCGAAGAGCCGTGCCACTGCTCGACAAGATCCTGCGGATGGGCGAGGGGAAGATCCTGCGCCAGCTGCAGGCCATCGCCAACCAGGTCAACGCGATCGAGGACGACTACGTCACGCTCAGCGACGAGGACCTGCAGGCGCACACCGCGGAGTACAAGGCTCGGCTGGCCGAAGGCGAGACGCTCGACGACCTGATGCCGGAGGCGTTCGCCACGGTGCGTGAGGCCGCCAAGCGGGTCCTCGGACAGCGGCACTTCGACGTCCAGCTCATGGGAGGCGCCGCGCTGCACCTGGGCAACATCGCCGAGATGCGTACCGGTGAGGGCAAGACCCTCGTCGCGACCCTGCCGACCTACCTCAACGCGCTGGCCGGCCGCGGCGTGCACGTCGTCACCGTCAACGACTACCTCGCGAAGTACCACGCGGAGTGGATGGGCCGGGTCTACCACTTCCTGGGACTGAGCGTCGGCGTGGTGCTGCCGACGATGACACCGGCCGAGCGCCACGCCGCCTACGCCGCCGACGTCACCTACGGCACCAACAACGAGTTCGGTTTCGACTACCTGCGCGACAACATGGCGAGCTCGCTCGACGAGTGCGTGCAGCGTGGGCACTTCTACGCGATAGTCGACGAGGTCGACTCGATCCTGATCGACGAGGCCCGCACGCCGCTGATCATCTCCGGTCCCACCCAGGACGAGGTGAAGTGGTACGCCGAGTTCGCGGCGCTGGTCAAGGGGATGCGCATCGAGGACGACTACGAGGTCGACGAGAAGAAGCGCACGGTCGCGGTGCTTGAGCGTGGCATCACCAAGGTCGAGGACCACCTCGGCATCGACAACCTCTACGACTCGGTCAACACACCGCTGATCAGCTTCCTCAACAACGCGATCAAGGCCAAGGAACTGTTCCACAACGACAAGGAGTACGTGGTGATGAGCGGCGAGGTGCTCATCGTCGACGAGCACACCGGCCGCATCCTGGAAGGTCGCCGCTACAACGAGGGCCTGCACCAGGCGATCGAGGCCAAGGAGGGCGTCCGGGTTCGCGAGGAGTACCAGACCCTGGCGACGATCACGCTGCAGAACTACTTCCGGCTCTACGAGAAGCTCGCCGGGATGACCGGAACGGCGATGACCGAGGCGAGCGAGTTCGACAAGATCTACAAGCTCGGTGTCACGTCGATCCCCACCAACCAGCCGGTGGCCCGCGCCGACCACGCGGACCTGGTCTACCGCACCCAGGACGCGAAGTTCAACGCGGTCGCCGACGACATCAGCGAACGGCACCAGGCCGGCCAGCCGATCCTCGTGGGCACGGTCAGCGTGGAGAAGAGCGAGCACCTGTCCGGCCTGTTGCGCCGGCGGGCCATCCCGCACGAGGTGCTCAACGCCAAGCAGCACGAGCGCGAGGCCGCCATCGTGGCGCTGGCCGGGCACCGGGGTGCGGTGACCGTGGCGACCAACATGGCCGGACGGGGCACCGACATCATGCTCGGCGGCAGCGTGGAGTTCCTCGCCGACAAGGAGCTCCGTGATCGCGGCCTGGACCCGTTGGCGGACTCCGAGGACTACGAGGCGGCGTGGCCGGACACGCTCCGCAAGATCGAGACGCAGGTGAGGGCCGAGCACGACGAGGTAGTCGAGCTCGGTGGCCTGGCCGTCATCGGCACCGAGCGGCACGAGTCACGACGCATCGACAACCAGCTGCGCGGCCGTTCCGGCCGCCAGGGTGACCCCGGCGAGTCGCGCTTCTACCTCTCGCTCGAGGACGACCTCATGCGGCTCTTCAAGTCGGACTGGGTCGACTGGATCCTGACAACCATGAAGATCCCTGACGACGTGCCGATCGAGAACAAGCGGGTCACCAGCTCGATCGCCTCGGCCCAGGGGCAGGTCGAGGGCCAGAACTTCGAGACCCGCAAGAACATCCTCAAGTACGACGACGTGATGAACCGCCAGCGCGAGGTCGTCTACACCGAGCGCCGCCGGGTGCTCGAGGGCGAGGACCTGCAGGACCGGGTCCGCTCGATGATCGTCGACGTCGTGCACGACTACGTCACCGGTGCGACCGAGGGCTTCCCCGAGGAGTGGGACCTCGAGCAGCTGTGGACCGCGCTGAAGACCTTGTACCCCCTGTCGATCGACCTCGCCGAGTTCGAGGAGGAGCACGGCGGGCTTGACGGACTGTCCACCGAGCTGTTGTCCCAGCTGATCACCGACGACGCGCTGGCCGCCTATGACAGCCGGGAGGAGGAGCTCGGCGAGGAGGTCATGCGCGAGCTCGAGCGCCGCGTCGTGCTGAGTGTCCTGGACCGCAAGTGGCGCGAGAACCTCTACGAGATGGACTACCTGCGCGAAGGCATCGGCCTTCGGGCGTACTCCCAGCGCGACCCGCTCGTGGAGTACCAGCGTGAAGGCTTCGACATGTTCAACACGATGATGGAGGCAATCAAGGAGGAGTCGGTCGGGTTCCTGTTCAACCTCCAGGTGCAGATCGAGGCCGAGCCCGTCGAGGACGTGGTGAACGTGGGGCCGGACCTGTTCCCGGACGCCCGGGAAGAGCCGGACGAGGCGCCGGAGCTGCCCGAGCCCGCGGTCGTCGAGCCGGTGAACGCCGACGTCGCCGAGCATGCCCCACGGATCAGGGCCAAGGGCCTGGCGCCCGCACAGCCACAGCGGCTGGCATACTCCGCACCGACTGTGGACGGCGAGGGCGGTGTCGAGGTATCGACGGAGGAGCTCGAGAACGCCTACGAGGGCGTCAGTCGCAATGCGCCCTGCCCGTGCGGGTCGGGCCGCAAGTACAAGCGGTGTCACGGCGACCCCGCGGCGCGGGCGGCGCGGGGCGCCTGAAACTCAGCCGATCTCCAGCGCGGTGCAGACCCAGCGGCCGTGGAGCTGTTCGAGCCGAGCGGCCAGGGCGCGGGACCGCTGCCCGTCACTGACCCTCGCGCTGACCTCGGCGACTCTCGGCGCCGGGCACGTCACCCGCACCGACACCACGCGGGCGCGTTGCCGCCTGCGGGCCGACGCTCGCGAGGTGCTGGCCCCGGAGACGCAGCGCACCAGCACCGAGTAGACCCGTGGGTCGGCCCAGCGCGCGAGCTGCGTGCACGGCCGGTCACCGGCCAGGACCTCCACCACCGCCTGCACGAATCCCGAAGCCCGAGCGGTGAGGATCGTCAGCTGCCGTGGTTCGTCGGCTGCGGCTGCGGTGGCGGCGGCGGCGGTGGCGGCGTCGATGGCCGGCCGGTCACTGTGCAACCGGCGCAGCTGCAGTGACAGCACGTCTGTCGGCGCGGCAAGGTGCTGCTCGAGGGTGTCGGCGGTCATTTCGGTGTCCTTGCCTCAAAGTGGCCGGGTGGGTCGAGCCGGATGCCCGGTGTGATCAGGTTGGGATCCGCGCCGATGCGCTCGGCGTTGCACGCGTACCAGCGATGCCAGGAGTGGGTGATCTGCCTCGCGGAGGCCTCCGGTGGCAGCCGGGCTGCGGCGATGCCCCACAGCGTGTCGCCGGGGCGCACGATGACCTGGCGGGGCGGCGGCAGCGAACCGGGCCAGGCGATCGGGCGGTCGGGGAGCGGCAGACCACGCAGCACTGAGCTGGAAGATGGCCTCGGATGCGGACCGGATGGGCCGTCGGCGTCGGTCGCGGCAGCCGCCGCCGTCGGTGCCGCCAGCAGCCCGGCGCCGATGGCGCCCACCACCACAGCCCGCCACCTGGGAGGGCCGAGCCGGGCCAGGCGAGCCGCCGTCGCAGACCCGGTCAGCGTGCTGGTCACCGTGAGCAGCGCGGCCGCGGTGAGGTAGGTCAGGGCGGCGAACGCCAGCAGCGCCGCCGTGGCGGTCAGTGTGGTGTCGACCGGCCATTGCGTGGGCTGCGCTCCTCCGGACGCAGCGAGCGCGCGACGCAGGTGCGCTTCGCCGTCGGCGGCGAGCGGCCACCACGCCAGGTCGAGGCCGACCAGCCCACTCAGCAGCGCACCGCTGCGTGCGGCGGTCCGCAGCAGCCGAAGCCGCGTCGTGCGCACAGTTGTCATGGTCGCCTTCGTTTGCCGTTGTTTGACTCGATTAAACTCTGTTAGAAGTTGTTTGTCAGCATTGTCCACAGGCCGGCACCGGCGGGCGGCTAGCGTGCGGACATGCGCTGGGACGATCTGTTCGCCGACCTCGAGGTCGAGGCGGCCGCGGCAGCGGAGGCCGCTCGCGATGCCGAGATAGCCGAGCGCACTCGCACCGAGCTGGCCAGAGTCGGCCTGATGGATCGGCTGCAAGCGGTCGTGCACCGGTCGGTCACGCTCCACGTCGAGCAGGTGGGAGCCCTCAGCGGCACGCTGCTGCGGGTGACCGGGCGCTGGCTGCTCCTCGAGGCGACCACCGTGGAGTGGCTCGTGTCCCTCTCGGCGGTGCTCGGGGTCAGCGGGCTGCCCGCACGGGCGTCATCGCCGGAGCGCGGATCGGCCGTTGAGTTGGCCAGCAGCTGGGGTGCCGCCTGGCGCGTTCTGGCGCGAGACCGTACGCAGGTGCAGGTAGTGCGGCGGGACGGCACGACTGTGCGCGGCGTACCCCAGCGGGTCGGTGCCGACTTCGTCGAGCTCCTGCCGCCGCCGGCGGTCGACGACTCCGCGCGACGGGGCGGGACGATGTCCGAGCTGCTGCCGTTCGCCGCCGTGCTGGCGGTTCGGTGTCCGCGGGAGCGGACCGGCTGAGCGTTAGTCAAACCGTGCTGGTCGAGTCCTCGGCCTCGGCTTCACCCCACGGATGGGCCGCAATGTAGTCACGGGTCGAGGAGTACTGCCGCTGGATGTACGCCTCGAGCTGCTCGGCCTCGATCCGCCACTGGCCACGTCCGCCGACCTTGATCGCCGGCAGGTCGCCGCTGCGGACCAGCGCGTATGCCTGCGCCGCAGAGATGCTGAGGGTCTCGGAGACGTCGGTCAGCGAGAGGAACCGAGGCTGGTCCAGGGGCATGGCCCGATTCTGACATCGCGGACCTCCGACGCGACGGCATCCACAGCCCGGCCCCGTTCGGGTCGACTCCCTGGGGACAGGGTCTGGACGTCTGGTGCCAAACCGGCACAATGACGCCCATGAGCAGTCTCGGGGGAGGGCGTTCCCGCGCCGGCGGGGAGGCCGGCGGGGCCGGCGTGCGAGCGGCCCGCCGGCTGTCATCGAGCCGCTGGCGTGATCCGAGGCTTGCGGTCGGCGTCGCGCTGGTGGCCGTGTGCACGGTGCTCGGGGGGCGGTTGCTGGCCGCATCCGACGACACCACGGCCGTGTGGGCCCTGCGGGCTGACGCCGACGCCGGCGTGGCGCTCGACGCCGACCTGGTGCAGGTGGCGCGCGTTCACTTCGACGACGCCGCGGTGGCTGCGGAGTACCTGCCGGCCGACCGCTCGCTACCTCCCGGCCTGCTGACTGCCCGGGCGATGAGCAGCGGTGAGCTCGTCTCCCGCTCGTCGCTGGTCAGCCCGGCCGCCGACCCGGTCGAGCTCCCCGTCGCCGTCACCGACGGTGCCCGACCTCCCGACCTGGCTGTCGGTGACTTCGTCGACGTCTGGGTTACGCCGGACTCCGGCCCGCCCGGCGGTGCTCGAACCACCTCGTCGAGCGCCGAGCGGATCTTGGCCGCCATCCGGGTGCTCGACGTCGACAGCTCATCGGCCGGGATCGGCGGTGGTGGCTCGGCGGTCGTGGTGCTGGCGCTCGACGAGCCGGCCGCCCGCGACCTTGGCGGGGTGCTGACCTCGCTGCACAACGGTGCCGTGGTGCTCGTCCGGGTCGGCTCGTAGGGGACGCCGACGGTGCAGGTGCTGCTGGCAGCCGCGGGAGAGCCGTGGGAGGTGCACGTTCTCGAGGCCCTGCAACGGCGGGCGTCGCCACTGGTACTGGTGCGGCGCTGCATGGACGTTGCCGACGCCGTCGCGACGGCGGCCAGTGGCCAGGCTGACGCCGTGCTGCTGAGCAGAGCCCTGGGCGGTCTCGACTCCGACGTGGTGGCCCGGATCGCGGAGACCGGGGCGGTGCCGGTAGGTCTGGTCGGCGGCTCCGGCGAGGGGGTCGGCGAGGAGCAGGGCGACGACGACGCGGCGGTGCTGACCCGGATGGGGGTCGCGTGCCTGGTGCGCTGGGACGCCCTTGACACGCTGCCGGACCTGCTGCGCGAGCATTCCGAAGCCGAGCAGCGGGGATCGGGTTCGGCTGACGCGGAGCTGCGGCCCGAGGAGGGGTTCGCCGACCATGACGTCCCCGGGCCGGGAGCGCCACTGCCGCTCGGCCGGGTCATCGCCTGCTGGGGTCCCACCGGCGCTCCCGGCCGCAGCACCGTCGCCCTGGGTCTGGCCAGTGAGCTGAGCGCTCGCAGCGTGCCGACCCTGCTGGTGGATGCCGACGTCTACGGAGGTGCCCTCGGCACCATGCTCGCCCTGCTCGACGAGGTGTCCGGTGTCATCGCGGCCGCCCGCTCGGCCGGCACCGGCTCCTTGACACTCGCCGGCCTGCACGGGCATGTGTTGGAGATCGAGCCTTACCTCCGGGTGCTCACCGGTGTGCCGCGGGCGGACCGCTGGCCCCAGCTGCGTCCATCGGCGATGCAGCAGCTGCTGCACTCGGCCCGGCAGATGGCGCCACTGGTCATCCTCGACTGCGCCTTCAACCTCGAGCAGGACGAGGAGCTGTCCTTCGACACCGCCGCCCCCCAGCGCAACGGCGCCACGTTGACGCTGTTGGCGCGGGCCGACACCGTGCTGGTCGTCGGCTCGGCCGACCCGCTCGGTCTTTCCCGGCTCGCCCGTGGAGTTCTCGACCTCCGGGAGGCCGTCCCGGGGGCCGACGTCGCGGTTGTCGTCAACCGCGTACGCCCGGGTCTTGGCTGGTCGACCGACGAGATCGGCGACACCGTCGAGCGGTTCACCGGTCTGCGGCCGGTGGCCTACCTCCCCGACGACCGGGCGGCTACCGACAAGGCGTGGGTGACCGGCCGCACGCTGCGCAGCTGCGCGTCCGGCTCGCCCCTCACCCGGGCGCTCGGCGCGCTCGCCGCTGAGCTGGCCGGGCTCCCCGCGACCGGACGGCGTCGGCAGCTCCGCTTCGCTCGCGCTGTCAAGGCATAGGCCGTGCGCGTCTACGTCCCGCTGGCCATCGCCGAGCTGCGCGCCCTGGCCACCACGCGGCGCCTTCCCGGGCCGCTCGAGGCCTACGCCGTCACTTCACCGTTGCGTGTC
>JBBSGC010000052.1:0-13096 GCA_038254525.1 Propionibacteriales bacterium
CCGACGCCGACGCCGACCCCCACCCCGACTCCGACGCCCACCCCCACCCCGACGCCCACGCCGACACCTACCCCGCCACCCACCCCCGCGCCCAGCGGCGGCGCTAGTGCCGCCATCGCGTTCGCCGAGGCGCAGCTGGGCGAGCCGTACGTCTGGGGCGCCGCCGGCCCCGACAGCTGGGACTGTTCCGGACTGACGATGGGTTCGTGGGCCGCAGCCGGTGTCTACCTGCCGCACTACAGCGTCGCGCAGTATTACGCGACGACGCCGATCTCATCGGCGCAGCTGCAGCCGGGTGACCTGCTCTTCTGGGGTGACACCTCGAGCCCGGACTCGATCTACCACGAGGCCATGTACCTCGGCAACGGCATGATCATCCAGGCGCCGCGAACCGGCGAGAACGTCCAGATCGTCTCCATGTACTACTGGATCCCGCCGAACTTCTTCACCCGCGTCTGAGCCGACGCCGTCGAGGGGACCGCTGGTCGGTCTGATCGGAATGCTGCATAGGGAAACGCTGCATTTCTGTGACGGCAGTACGGTTGCCGGGCAGCTGGCGCCAGGACGGGTTCGCTCCACTTATTGTGCGTGATTTGCGCAGTTGGGCACCATGGTGAGGCGCCCAGCCGTGCACTACTGCGCAAAGCGCGCTTCTGGTCGACACATGCACGTGAGCGCGCACCACGAGGCAAGCCCGCTTGGGTCAGCCCGGCGTCAGCCGGTGAATCGCGCGTAGCTGTCGCGGATCTCCGCCTCGGCGGCGGAGCGACCGACCCACGTGGCCCCCTCCACCGACTTGCCCGGTTCGAGCTCCTTGTAGATGCTGAAGAAGTGCTGGATCTCCAGCCGCTGGTACTCCGGCAGATGGTGGATGTCGCGCAGGTGCTCCTGACGGGGGTCGCTCGCGGGAACGCACAGCACCTTGTCGTCGCTGCCCGCCTCGTCGGTCATCCGATACATGCCGATCGCCCGGCAGCTGATCAGGCAGCCGGGGAACGTCGGCTCCGCCAGGAGCACCAACGCGTCGAGCGGGTCGCTGTCCAGGCCGAGCGTGTTCTCGACGAAGCCGTAGTCGGCCGGGTACTGCGTGGCCGTGAACAAGGTGCGGTCCAGCCGGATCCGCCCGGTGGCGTGGTCGACCTCGTACTTGTTGCGATGGCCCTTGGGGATCTCCACCGTGACGTCGAACTGCACGGTCCTCGCCTCCCGCTCCCTGCCCGGGTCGATTCCTGGCGGTAGTCTCGCGCATCGCCGAGCGGCGTTCGACCGAGGAGGCGTGACGTGCCGGTTGGGGATCAGCGAGGCCTCCATCGCCGGGCTGGGCGTCGCGCCAGATCAAGTGCCGTCGCCCTCCTGGTTGTCGCGGTGCTGTTCGGCGGCGGCGCGGTCGTGGCCTGGCGCAGCGGGCTCCTCGCCGGTGGCGGCACCGGCCAAGTGACAGCGGCCGGCACCGCCCCGGTCACCGCTGTCGGTGTCCCGCCCCCCATCGGCCTCCACCTGCCCCCGGCCCGTGCCGCGGGGCCGGTGCTGACCGCCCCACACGGCCCGTCGCCCGATGCTGCCGCAGTACGGGCGCGTCTGGCGGCCCTCGTCAACACCCCGCGGCTCGGCCGTACGGTCGGGGTCAGCGTCTATGACCTGACCCATGACCGGCCGGTGCTCACGATGGGTGACCCGCGGGCGTACCAACCAGCCTCCACGCTCAAGCTGCTGACCTGTGCCGCGACCCTCGAGGCGCTGGGTCCGGGCCACCGGTTCACCACCTCGGTGGCGCTGACTCCAGCGGCCCACCGGCCGCCCACTGTGGTGCTGGTCGGCGGCGGCGACCCCCTGCTGGCCCGGCGACCGCCAGCGCGCAAAGCCCGTGGCTATCCTCGCGTCGCCACGCTCAGCGCGCTGGGCCGCCAGACCGTGCGGGGCCTGCGCGCGGCCGGTCTGAGTCGGGTCCGGGTGGGCTACGACGACAGTCTGTTCGTCGGCCCGGCGGTCAGCCCGAGCTGGGAGCCGTCCTATGCGAGCGATGGCGTCGTGACGCCGATCAGCGCCCTGTGGGTAAACGAGGGCGTGTCCCCGGCAACCGGCAGCCGAGCGGCCGACCCCGCCGCGGCAGCCGCCGGACAGTTCGCCCGGGCGCTGAGGGGGCGCGGACTGCACGTCGTCGGCAGCCCCCGACGCACCCTGACCGCCACCGAACACGGCCTGACGTCGCTGGGCGCTGTGCATAGTCCGCCGCTCGACGAGGTCGTCAGCTATGTGCTTACCTACAGCGACAACGAGGGCGCCGAGGTGCTGCTGCGCCAGCTGGCCATCGCCACTGACCACCCGGCGTCCTTTCGCGGGGGGGTCGCTGCCATGCGTTCGCAGCTCACCAGCCTGGGTGTGGACCTGCACGGCATCGACGTGCACGACGGCAGCGGCCTCTCGCGCCACGACCGGGTCCCGCTCTCGGCACTGCTGAGCGCCCTACGGCTCGGTGCCGACCCCGGTCGTCCCGAGCTGCGCACGCTGGTGACCGGTCTGCCCGTGGCCGGTTTCGACGGGACGCTGCTCCGGCGCTTCACCGCACCGGCGGCCGCTCCTGCGTTGGGCGTGGTGCGGGCCAAGACCGGCACGCTGACCGGGGTGCAGGCGCTGGCCGGCCTGCTGGTCGACCGCGACGGGGTGGAGCTGGCCTTCGCCGCCGTCGCCAACGGGGTAGAGGTCGGCAACACGCTGTTCGCCCGCGCCCAGCTCGACGCGGTCGCCGCCGCCCTGGCCGGCTGCGGCTGCTCGAGCCGGGTTCCGGCGCCCGGTGGCTCTGGGTGATGCTGCGTACGGTTGTGCTCATGACCACCTCAGGAGGCCGCCGCCGCAAGGGCCAGTCGATGATCGACTGGGAGTTTGCGGTGCAGACCGCCGGCAAGCTGGTGCCCCCGGGCCCGCCGCTGCCACGGGAGGCGATCGACGAGGCCGTGCACGAGCTGCGCACCGGTGCGAAGGTCTCCGAGGGCTATGTACGCGACTTCTCCGGGCTCACCGCCGGCGAGGCAACCGCGCCGGTGCTGATCGTCGACCGGATGGGGTGGGTGCGGGCCAACGCCGACGGGTTCTCCGAGGTGCTGCAGCCCCTGGTCGACAAGGTCGCCGAACAGCGCAAGCCGTCCAGCTTCGTGACCGACAGCCTGGTCAACGCGGTGGGCTCGCGGGTCACCGGGGCCGAGGCGGGCGCGCTGCTCGGTTTCCTCTCCACCAAGGTGCTCGGGCAGTTCGACCCGTTCTGGGCCCAGGAGCCGGGCACCACGGGCCGGATGCTCCTGGTCGCGCCCAACATCGTCACCGCCGAGCAGGAGCTGGACGTCGACCCGCATGACTTCCGCCTCTGGGTGTGCCTGCACGAAGAGACCCATCGCGTGCAGTTCACCGCCGTGCCGTGGCTGCGCGAGCACCTGCTGAGTGAGATCACCGCCTTCGTCGGGGAGACCGACGTCGACCCCGACCACCTCAAGAGCATGCTCGTCGACGCCCTGCGCTCGGTCGGCTCCCTGGTCCGCGGCGGGTCGGGTGGCTCCTTGGTCGACCTGTTCACCAGCCCTGAGCAGCGGGAGATCATCGCCCGCTTGACGGCCGTGATGTCGCTGCTCGAGGGACACGCCGACGTCGTGATGGACGGCGTCGGGCCCAGCGTCGTGCCGTCGGTGGCCACGATCCGCAAGCGCTTCAATCGCCGCCGCAAGGGCAAGGGCACGCTGGACTCGATCCTGCGCCGACTGCTCGGCCTCGAGGCGAAGATGCGTCAGTACGCCGACGGCGCCGTGTTCGTCAACGCGGTGGTGGACCGGGTCGGCATGAGCGGGTTCAACGCGGTCTGGGACTCACCGGCCACCCTGCCGGGTCCGGCTGAGATCGCCGACCCTGCGGCGTGGGTGCGCCGCGTGCACGGCTGAGCCCACCGTCGTGGCGTCGACCCGTCCGCGGTTGCTGCCCGCCGTGGCCGATGCCCGCCGGGCGGTGGCCGCCACGCTGACCGACCTGGATCCCGCCGCGCTCGTCCTCGTGGCGCTGTCCGGCGGAGCGGACTCCCTTGCGCTGCTGGTCTCGGCGGTGTTCGTGGCCCAGCGGCACGCGTTGCGCTGCGGCGCCGTCGTGGTCGACCACCGGCTGCAGGAGGGCTCCGGTGCCGTGGCTGAAGCCGCGGCCGAGCAGGCCCGGTCCTGCGGAGCCGATCCGGTGGAGCTGGTGTCGGTGACCGTCGAGGGCCCGGGTGGGCCGGAGGCTGCCGCGCGAGCCGCCCGCCGGGCGGCGCTGGAGACGGCTGCCGCCCGGCTCGGGGCGGTCGCGGTGCTGCTCGGTCACACCCTTGACGACCAGGCGGAAACCGTGTTGCTGGGGCTGGCTCGCGGCTCCGGTGCCCGGTCGTTGGCGGGCATGCGGGAGGTCGACGGGCTGTGGCGACGGCCGCTGCTGCGGCTGGACCGGGCGCAGTCGGTGGAGATCTGCCGATGGGCCGGCCTGTCCTGGTGGGACGACCCGCACAACGGCGACCTCGCGTACACGCGAGTACGGGTGCGCAGGACTGTGCTGCCGGTGCTCGAGACCGAGCTCGGTCCCGGCGTCGCCACGGCACTGGCGCGGTCCGCGGACCTGCTGCGCGCCGATGCCGACCTGCTCGAAGACCTGGCCGCCGGCCTGGCCGCTCAGGTGACCCGGCCCGACGGGAGCCTGGACGCCGAGGCGCTGGCGGCGGCGCCACTCGCCTTGCGGAGCCGGGTGCTGCGCGCGGCGGCGACGGCCGTCGGCTGCCCGGCGACCGACCTCGGCGCGACACACGTGCGCGCGCTCGACGCTCTGCTCTTCGGCTGGCACGGGCGAGCTGGCGTCGACCTGCCCGGTGGGGTGCGCGCTGAGCGGGTCGCTGGCTCGCTGAGGTGGATGCCGCCCGGTGTGGCAGGCTGAAGCGGGTGGACGCCGCGCGTATCTCCGCCGACCTCGACAGGACGCTGTTCACCGAGGAGCAGATCCGCAACCGGCTCCAGGAGCTCGCCCGCGAGATCGAGCGGGACTACGACGGGCTGGACCTGCTGCTGGTCGGCATCCTGCGTGGAGCCGTGATGCTGATGGCGGACCTGGCGCGGGCGCTCGACCGGCACGCCGAGATGGACTGGATGGCGATCTCCTCCTATGGCTCGGGCACCGCGTCGTCCGGTGTGGTCCGGATTCTCAAGGACCTCGACACCGACATCACCGGCCGGCACGTCCTGGTCGTCGACGAGATAATCGACACCGGGTTGACGCTGTCCTGGCTGACTACGAGCCTCAGCTCCCGCAACCCGGCGTCGATGGCGATCTGCACGCTGCTGCGCAAACCGGAGGCGCAGCTCATGCAGGTCGACGTGGCATACGTCGGGTTCGACATCCCCGACGAGTTCGTCGTCGGCTACGGGCTCGACTACGCCGAGCGCTACCGCAACCTGCGCGACATTGCGACCCTGTCGCCCCGTGTCTACAGCTGAGTGTCTACAGCTGAGCGTCTGCACCCTGAGCAGGCGCGGCTGAGCGTCACCAGACCTCGCGGGAACACCCGGGGGGGCCCGATTCGTTGCGTGTAGCGTCTGACGATGCAATCGGCATGTCTTGCACGAGCGGGGCGGGACACCGGGAACGGCAGGAGGCACGGGGTACGCCCCGAACATGGACGTCAAGCGGATCTTCAAGGGACCCTGGCTCTGGATCGTGCTCGGTGTTATCGCCGTGCTCGTGATCTTGCAGTATGTCTCGTCCAGCTCCGGCTACAGCCAGGTCGACACCGCCACGATGGTGAGCCACATCGAGGACGGCTCGGTCAAGGACATCACCTTCGTCGAAGGTGACCAGGAGATGCGCGCCACCCTCGACGACGGCAGCCAGGTCAGCGCGCTGTGGCTGGGCGACCAGGGGGTGCAGCTGGTTGACGCCGCCGAGAAGCAGAAGACCGCCGGGGCGATCGACTCCTACAACGTCGAGGTGCCACAACCCAGCATCCTGGGAAACCTGCTCGTCACGCTGTTGCCGTTCGTGCTGCTGACGCTGCTCGTACTCTTCCTGATCAACCATGTCCAGGGCGGCGGTGGCCGCGTCATGCAGTTCGCGAAGTCGCGCGCCAAGCTGATCTCCAAGGACATGCCCAAGACCTCGTTCGCCGACGTCGCCGGTTGCGACGAGGCGATCGAGGAGCTGCAGGAGATCAAGGAGTTCCTCGCCGAGCCGGCGAAGTTCCACGCAGTGGGCGCCAAGATCCCCAAGGGTGTGCTGCTCTACGGCCAGCCCGGCACCGGCAAGACGCTGCTCGCGCGCGCCGTCGCCGGTGAGGCGGCGGTCCCCTTCTACTCGATCTCCGGGTCGGACTTCGTCGAGATGTTCGTCGGCGTCGGCGCCTCCCGGGTCCGCGACCTGTTCGAGCAGGCCAAGGAGAACGCGCCGGCGATCGTGTTCATCGACGAGATCGACGCGGTCGGCCGCCACCGCGGCGCCGGCATGGGCGGTGGCCACGACGAGCGCGAGCAGACCCTCAACCAGCTGCTGGTCGAGATGGACGGCTTCGACGTACGCGGCGGCGTGATCCTCATCGCGGCGACCAACCGGCCCGACGTGCTGGACCCGGCACTGTTGCGTCCGGGGCGCTTCGACCGGCAGATCTCCGTGGAGACACCCGACCTGCTGGGTCGATTGAAGATCCTGCAGGTGCACTCCCGCGGCAAGCCGATGGGGTCCGCCGTCGACCTGTCCTCGGTGGCCCGCCGGACTCCCGGCTTCACCGGAGCCGACCTGGCCAACGTGCTCAACGAGGCGGCGCTGCTGACGGCACGCAACGACGGGAAGTTCATCGACGACGGGGCGCTCGACGAAGCCATCGACCGGGTGATCGCCGGACCCCAGAAGCACTCCCGCCTGATGAGCGAGCAGGAGAAGAAGATCACCGCCTACCACGAGGGCGGGCATGCGCTGGTCGCGGCGGCACTGCCGGGCAGCGACCCGGTGCACAAGATCACGATCTTGCCTCGCGGCCGGGCGCTCGGCTACACCATGGTGCTGCCGGACGAGGACAAGTACTCCACGACCCGAAGCGAGATGCTCGACAAGCTGGCCTACATGCTGGGCGGCCGGGCCGCCGAGGAGCTGGTCTTCCACGACCCGACCACCGGGGCGGCAAACGACATCGAGAAAGCCACCGGGCTGGCCCGCGCGATGGTCACGCAGTACGGCATGACCGAGCGGCTGGGGGCCATCAAGTTCGGCGACAACAACTCCGAACCGTTCCTCGGTCGCGACTTCGGCCACACCCGCAACTACTCCGAGGAGGTCGCGGCGGCTGTCGACGAGGAGGTCAAGGTGCTGATCAGCACCGCGCACCAGGAAGCCTTCGACATCCTCGAGGACAACCGCGACGTGCTGGACTCTCTGGTCCTGCAGCTGCTCGAGAAGGAGACGCTCGACAAGGCGCAGGTCGCGGAGGTCTTCGGCCCGCTGCGCCGCCGGAACACCCGGCCGGCCTGGACCGGCTCGTCGGAGCGGGTACCGAGCACGATCCCACCCGTGCGCTCCCCCCGGGAGAAGGCGGGGGTGGCCGTGTGTCCGGTCGAGCAGGGCGCGGTGATCCTGGCCCCCGGCTCCGACGGCGACGTGCACGGCGACGTCTCGGTGCCGGCGCCGGGTGGCCTGCCCGAGCCGCCCCGGCTCGACGGCTGACCAGTGGGCACCGTGCCGGCCGAGCTGCCCGGACCCAGGCCCCGCGCCGTCCCCGATGTGGAACCGCTGGTTAGTGCTCCGCCGGCGGTCAGTGCCCCGCCAGCGGGTGGGCCGGTCCGGGCGTACGACGAGCGGCGGGTCCGAGCCGCGGTCCGCGAGCTGCTGATCGGGGTCGGGGAGGACCCGGACCGCGAAGGGCTGCGCGAGACACCGGACCGGGTGGCCCGCGCCTACCGGGAGCTGCTCGCCGGGATGGCGCTGCAGCCACAGGAAGTGCTGCGTACCACCTTCGACCTCGGCCACAACGAGCTGGTGCTGGTCAAGGACATCGAGCTGTGGTCGATGTGCGAGCACCACCTGGTGCCGTTCACCGGTGTCGTGCACGTCGGCTACATCCCCGCGGAGTCCGGTCGGATCACCGGCCTGTCCAAGCTCGCCCGCCTGGTCGACGTCTACGCCCGGCGGCTGCAGGTCCAGGAGCGGCTGACGACCCAGGTCGCCGAGGCCCTGGTCACCCTGCTCGAACCCCGCGGCGTGATAGTCGTCGTCGAGGCCGAGCACCTGTGCATGACGATGCGCGGCGTGCGCAAGCCCGGCGCCAAGACGGTCACCAGCGCCGTGCGCGGTGCGCTTCGGCAGCCGGCCACCCGGGCCGAGGCGATGAGCCTGATCCTGCGTTGAGGGTGGCGATGAAGTCGATGCCCGCGTCCCGGCCCCCCGCGGTCCCCGGCTTGCCCGACCCCGGTCGCTGCCTGGTGATGGGCGTCCTCAACGTGACCCCTGACTCCTTCTCCGACGGCGGCCGCTGGTTCGAGCCGGCCGACGCCGTGCGGCATGGTCACCAGCTGCTCGCCGACGGCGCCGACCTCCTCGACGTCGGCGGGGAGTCGACGCGACCCGGCGCGCAACGTCCGCCGGTCGCAGAGGAGCTGCGACGGGTCCTCCCGGTCGTCCGGGAGCTGGCCGCCGCCGGGGCCGTCGTCTCCGTGGACACCATGCGTGCGCAGGTGGCCGAGCGGGCGCTGGAAGCGGGAGCTCGGGTGGTCAACGACGTCTCCGGCGGCCGCGCGGACCCGGCGATGCTGCGCGTGGCCGCGCAGGCGCAGGTGCCGTTCGTGGTCATGCACTGGCGTCGGCACTCCGCTGACATGGATATCGCTGCCGACTACGTCGACGTGGTCAGCGACGTGGTCGCCGAGCTGCGTCAGCAGCTCGACGCAGCCCTGTCGGCAGGCATCGGTCCGGAGTGCCTCGTCGTCGACCCGGGCCTCGGCTTCGCCAAGCGCGCCGATCACAGCTGGGCGCTCCTGGCACACCTCGACGCGCTGCTGGGGCTCGGGCACCCACTGCTGATCGGCGCCAGCCGCAAGCGCTTCCTCGGCGAGCTGCTCGCCGACGACACCGGCACGGAACGTCCCTCCGGGCAGCGCGACGACGCCACGGTCGCTGTCTCGGCGCTGGCCGCGGCGGCCGGTGCCTGGTGTGTGCGGGTGCACGAGGCGCGCCCCAACGCCGACGCGGTGACGGTCGTCGCCCGGTGCTCGGCGTGACCGGCCCGCCGACCGCCCGGCCCACGCGCTCAGCGGCCGACCGCGAGGCGCTGCTCGCCGCCAACGCACGGTTCTACGCGGCCATCGAGCGCGGCGACCTCGACGACCTGGCCGCGTTGTGGAAGGAGGGCGAGGACACCTCGTGCGTCCACCCGGGGACCGGGCAGCTGCGCGGCACCGGCGTGATCCTGCGGGCCTGGGCGCTGGTGATGGCGCAGCTGTCGTACGTGCAGTTCGTGCTCACCGACGTGCGCGTCGACTGCCACGCCGACATGGCGGTCGTGACCTGCACGGAGAACGTGCTGCATGCCGGTCACGACGTCCCGGTGCAGTCCTTCAAGGGAGCCCGCGCGACAGCGACCAACGTCTTCGTGCGGGCTGCTGGCGACGCACCGGCGGGCAGCTCGCCCTGGCAGCTGGTGGTGCATCACGCCTCACCGGTGCTGGACAGCTGGGAGCCGGACGCCGGAGAGGACGGCTGAACCGTGCGCACCGACTCCGACCGCATCGTTCTCACGGGCCTGGAGGTCCACGCCCACCATGGGGTTCTCGCGGACGAGCGCCGTGCCGGTCAGCGCTTCGTCGTCGACCTGGTGCTCGGCCTGGACACGCGAGCTGCCGGTCGGCACGACGACCTCTCGCGTACTGTCGACTACGCGGACGTGGCCCGACGCGTGTGTTCCGCAGTGGAGGCGGATCCGGTGAACCTGCTGGAGAGCCTCGCCTCCAGGGTTGCCGACCTGGTGCTGGCAGACGCTCTGGTCGACTGGGTGCAGGTCACCGTGCACAAGCCAGAGGCGCCGCTCCCGGTGCAGTTCGCGGACGTGGCCGTCACGATAGAGCGGAGTCGCACGTGACCGAGACGCCGAACCCGCACATCATCGATGCCGACACGATGACCGGCGAGCTCCGTCCGATCCGTCAGGCCGTCCTGTCGTTGGGGTCCAACGTCGGTGAGCGCCTCGCGACGCTGCAGGGTGCGGTCGACGCCCTCGCCGACACTCCCGGGGTCAAGGTCGTCGCCGTCTCGCCGGTCTATGAGACGGCTCCGGTCGATGCGCCTCCAGGCTCGCGCCCGTTCCTCAACGCGGTCCTGCTGGTCGACTCCGTCCTGTCGGTGCACACCCTCCTGGACCGGGCGCACGCGGTGGAGTCCGCGTTCGGGCGGCAGCGGTCCGGGCAGCCCAACGAGCCCCGCACGCTCGACGTGGACCTGGTCGCGGTCGGCCTCCGGGTGGCCGACGACCAGCAGCTGACCCTTCCGCACCCCCGCGCCCATGAGCGTGCCTTCGTGCTGCGCCCGTGGTTCGACGTCGACCCGGACGCTCACCTGGAAGGCCACGGGCGGGTGGCAGACCTCTTGGCGGGCATCGACTCGACCGGGGTCGTGCGTCGCGACGACCTGCAGATCGACCTCTGAACGGTCCAGGGAGGGTCCATGAGTGACGACCGCGACGGGCGCCTGCGCGGCACGTCCGCGGCCACATTGGCGGTCGCGGCTCTGCTGGGCGGGGCCGTCGGCGGACTGGTGCGACCGCTGGCCGAGCGCAGCGGCGGGATCGCCCCGCCGGTGGGCTGGGCCGCCCCGTTGACGCTCGCGTTCTTCGCCGTGGTGCTGCTGCTGTTCGCCTGGTCGACCCACAAGACCCTGCATGAACGCCGTGAGCGCATTGACTCCCAGCGGGCGGTGAACCTCCTCGTGCTCGGCAAGGCGAGCGCGCTCGTCGGGTCGCTGATGGCCGGCGGATATCTGGCGTACGCGGCGAGCTTCGTCCGCTCGATGCAGGCATCGCTGCCGCGAGAGCGGGTTCTGCACTCCGCGGTGGCCTGTGCCTTCGCGGTCCTGGTGATGGTCGGCGGGCTGGCGCTCGAGCGGGCCTGCCGGGTCCCCGGAGACGACTCGGACGACGAAGGGGCGCCGCGCTCGGGGCGGTCAGGGGGCGGCGTGGCACCGGGGGGTCGCCGAGACTGAGTCCTAGCCTGTCCGACATGCCCCCGCGTCGCCGTCGCCCCCGCAGCGTGCGCTCGACGGTCGCGGTGGTGGTGCTCCTGGCGGCAGCCGTCCTGGTGACCGTGGCGCTCATTGTCGGGGGGATTGTCCCGCTCGGTGTGGCCGCGGTCGGCGCCTTCCTCGGCGGAGCCGCGTCGACGCGGGTTGTCAGCGACGAGCTCGCGCAGACTCGGCGAGCTGGCGCCCGCGACCGAGCCGAGCTGGCTCGCGCCTACGCGAGTGCCGCCGCCCGGCGCAGTGTCGAGGCCCGGAGCTTCGCCACGACTATGGCCGACCGGCTGCGGGTGCGCGACGGCGTCATCACCGAGCTCCAGGGGACGTTGCGGCTGGCCGAGCGCGTGGCTGCCGTTGCCGAGCAGCGGACCCGTAGCGCGCTCGTGCGGGTGAAGGAGTCGCAGCAGCAGCTCGACGACCTCACCTCGTGGCTGGCGGCCGCGCCGCCTCCGGCCGCCGGTTGGGACACCGACGACGCCCCCACGATCGTGGACCTGCTTGCCTGGGAGGAGCGCCCGGCTTCGAAGGCTGCGGCCGAGCGACGCAGACGGGCCTGAGGCGGCTCAGTCGCCGACGCGCACCGGCCCGGGTTGCTCCAGCTGAACCTCGGCCAGCTCGATGCCTTCGTCGTCGGCGCGTACAGACCGGCGCAGCGCGGAGTGCAGCGAGTCGGGAGTGAGCACCCCGACCAGCCGGTCGCCGTCGAGCACCGCCACCCAGCCGGCGTCATTCTGCAGCATGGTGGCCATCGCATCCTTCAACGGCGCGTGATGTGACACGAACGCCTCCATCCGGCGCGTCCGCTCCGCCACCGTGCCGTCGCCCTGCACCGTCTCGAGAGACACCCAGCCGTGCAGCCGTTCGGCGTCGTCGAGCACGACCGCCCAGCGGGTGCGTTCAGCGGTCATCCACTCCCGGGCCTGCGCCAGCGAGTCGCTGTCATGGACCATCGGCACCCGGACCAGGTCGGCGTCGTCGATCTGCGTCACGGCCAGCCGGCGCAGGCCGCGGTCGGAGCCGACGAACGAGGCGACGAAGTCGTCGGCCGGTGCGCCGAGCACAACCGCGGGCGTGTCGTACTGCGCGAGCCGTCCCCCCTCGGCGAAGACCGCGACCGCGTCTGCGATCCGCACCGCCTCGTCGATGTCGTGGGTGACGAACAGGACCGTCTTGCCGAGCCCCTGCTGCAGGTCGCGGAACTCATCCTGCAGCCGGCCGCGCACGACCGGGTCCACGGCGCCGAAAGGCTCGTCCATCAGCAGCACCGGCGGGTCGGCCGCCAGCGCCCGGGCCACCCCGACCCGCTGCCGCTGGCCACCGGAGAGCTGGTTCGGGTAGCGGTCGGCAAAGGTGTCCGGCGGCAGGCCCACCAGCTCGAGCAGCTCGTCGGCCCGCCGCCGGGAGTCGGCCTTCTTCCAGCCCAACAGGTCCGGCACGGTGGAGACGTTGGTACGGATGGTCTGGTGCGGGAACAGGCCCACCTGCTGGATGACGTACCCCATCCGCCGGCGCAGCTGAACCGGGTCGATCGACGTCACGTCCTCGCCGTCGAGCCGGATGCGTCCCGTCGACGGCTCGATGAGCCGGTTGACCATCCGCAGCGTCGTCGACTTGCCGCAGCCTGACGGACCGACCAGGCAGACCAGCGCACCCGGCGGCACGTCGAGGTCGAGCTCCCGCACGGCGACCGTGCCGTCCTCGTAGGTCTTGCCGACGCCGACGAGAGAGATCATCGGATCTTCGGTACGGTCCATGCCGTGACCCTAGTCGCAGCGGCCGCCACCGATCAGCCGTGCTACAGCTTGTTAATCAACCACTGGGTCTGCGGTGACTACTACCG
>JBBSGC010000053.1:0-13031 GCA_038254525.1 Propionibacteriales bacterium
GAACTCCTCCACCTCCCGGGGATAGATGTTCTCGCCGCCACGGATCACCAGGTCCTTGATCCGGCCGACGATGTTGACGTAGCCGTCCTCGCGCATCACCGCCAGGTCGCCGGTATGCATCCAGCGGGCGGGGTCGATCGCCTCGCGGGACCTCTCCTCGTCGTCCCAGTAGCCCAGCATCACCGAGTAGCCACGCGTACACAGCTCCCCGGGCTCACCGCGGGGCAGCGTCAGGCCGGTCAGCGGCTCGATCACCTTGACCTCGACGTGCGGGTGGACCCGTCCGACGGTGGCGGTGCGGCGCTCGACGTCGTCGTCCGGCCGGGTCTGCATCGAGACCGGGGAGGTCTCGGTCATGCCGTACGCGATCGACACGGACTGCATGTGCATCTCGCTCATGCAGCGCTTCATGACCTCGACCGGGCACGGGGAACCGGCCATGATCCCGGTGCGCAGCGTCGACAGGTCGTAGTCGCCGAAGTCGGCTAGCCCCTGCTCGGCGATGAACATCGTGGGCACGCCGTAGAGGGCGGTGGCCCGCTCCTCCGCGACGGCGCGCAAGGTGCTGCCCGGGTCGAACGCCGGGGCCGGGATGATCATTGTCGCGCCGTGCGACGTGCAGCCGAGGTTGCCCATCACCATGCCGAAGCAGTGGTAGAAGGGCACCGGGATCACCAACCGGTCCTGTGCTGTGAAGTTGACCGTCTCGGTCGTGAAGTAGCCGTTGTTGAGAATGTTGTGGTGGGTGAGCGTCGCGCCCTTGGGATAGCCGGTCGTCCCGGACGTGTACTGGATGTTGATCGGGTCGTCGGGGGACAGCTCGGCCATCCGGTTGGCCACCGCATCCGCGGGGACACCTTCGCCGCCGGCGAGCAGCTCGTCCCACGTCGGGTCGCCGGTGAAGACCACCTGCTCGAGCTTGGCGCACTGCGGCCGGACCTGGTCGATCATCGAGCGGTAGTCGCTGGTCTTTGCCGCCGTCGCGCTGACCAGCATGCGCATCCCCGACTGGCTGACCGCGTAGGCCAGCTCGGAGGTGCGGTAGGCGGGGTTCACGTTGACCAGCACGACGCCGATCTTGGCCGTGGCGTACTGAACGAGCGTCCACTCTGCGCAGTTGGGCGACCAGATGCCCAGGCGGTCGCCCTTGGCCAGCCCCCTCGCGAGCAGGCCGCGAGCCACCGCGTCGACGTCGCTGTCGAGCTGCCGATAGGTCCAGCGTCGCCCGGTCGTGCACTCGACCAGCGCCTCCCGGTCGGGGTGCTGGGAGACCGTGCGCTCCAGGTTCGCGCCGATGGTGTCACCGAGCAGCGCCACGTCGGACGCACCCGATGCGTACGACGGGATCGGGGCGGCCATGGACGAACCTTAGGCGCGGCCGGCCGACGCGGAAAGCCTCGAGCGGCTCCGGCTGAGGGCCCGGTTGCCGGCCCCTGCGGGCCAAGAGGTAGACAGAGCGCCCTGCCCAACCAGAGGAGGGCCCCCGGTGGTCGACACCATTATCTTCGACGTCGACGGCACCCTGGTCGACACCAACTACCAGCACGCGCTGGCGTGGTTCCGCGCGTTTCGGCGCGTCGACGTGACCCCGGCCCTCTGGCGGATCCACCGCGCCATCGGCATGGGTGGCGACAAGCTGGTCGAGGCGGTTGCCGGCGCGGAGGTCGAGGAGCGGCACGGCGACCTGCTGCGCGACGCCTGGGTGGAGGAGTTCGACGTCTTCCTGCCGCAGGTGCAGCCGTTCGCCGATGCGCAGCCGCTGCTCGAGGCCGTGAGCGAGCGGGGCCTGCACCTGGTGCTGGCCAGCAGCGGCAAGCGGCAGCACGTCGAGCACTATCTCGATCTGCTCGACGGCCGCCGACTGGCCGACGCCTGGACCACCTCGGAGGACGCCGAGCAGACCAAGCCGGCGCCGGACCTGGTCCAGACCGCGATGGCCAGGGTGCAGGCCTGCGCTGATGATCGGCGACTCGACGTGGGACGCCGAGGCCGCCGGACGCGCCGGTCTGTCCACGTACGCCTTGCGCACCGGCGGTTTCTCGGTCGAGGAGCTGCGGCCCGCGGGAGCGCGCTCGGTCTACGAGTCGCTCGAGGACCTGCATGCCGACCTGGACACGATCGTCTCGGACAGCTGAGTCAGCGGGCTGAGCTCGCCGCTGACACGCTGGGCCGTCAGGTCGCGGCCGCTGTGCCCCAGCCGTGCCAGCGGTCGATCTCGATCCAGGCGCTGACCCGCTTGCGGTCACGCACCGGGTACGGCTGACCGCTGTAGTGCCGGGACAGCCGGTCGATATCGACCAGGTGTGGGTCGTCGCGAATCTCCACCACCCGGCCCTGCACGCTCACTTGGGTGTACCAGTCGCCGTCCTTGAGCGCGGTGAGGGTCACGCGTGGGTCCGAGCGCAGGTATTCGAGACGCTTGCGGCTCTCGTCCATGTTCACCAGGATCCGGTCGCCGTCCAGCACGTACCAGGTGGCCACCGAGACCGGCTGGCCGTCCTGGCGTACGGTCGCGATCACCGCCGGGTTGGGTTGCTCCAGCAGCTGATGTACGTCGTCAGGAAGCGGTGGCTTGGGCATGGGGATCTCCTCTGGGGCCGGCCTGCCTCCACTGTGCCAGGACTGGCCAGGGCCACAACTCACGGATCGGCAGTCAGCAACTCACGGATCGGCAGTCAGGAACTCACGGATCGGCAGTCAGGAACTCACGGATCGGCGGAGTGCAGCTGGTTGAGCTCCGGGTTGGGAGCCAGCACGTTGCCGCTGCCCATGGGCACCGCGTCGCGGCCGGTTGCGGCCAGCCGGAACAGCGGACCCACCAGGGCGTCGAAGAGCCCGGGCGTGAGCGCGAACCCGAGCCGCAGCACAACGTTGGCGGACCCGACGCCGGCCCGTTTGCGCGGCCGGTCGAGGACGTCCACGACCTTGCGAGCCACCCGTTCCGGCGACACCACCGGTGGCGGCGGCCTGCCGACCCGGCCCTGGTAGTTCGCCGCCTGGCGGTAGATCGGGGTGTCGACGCTGCCCGGTGACACGCACGAGACGTGGACTCCGGGGCGATCGCGGTTCTCCAGCTGCAGCTGGCGGGCGAGCGCGCGAAGACCCCACTTGCTCACCGCGTACGCGGTCATGGATGGAGCGCCGATCTCGCCGATCAGTGACCCGATCAGCACCAGCGTGCCCGCATCCCGAGCCCGCATCGACCTAAGCGCCGCGCGGGCCACGTTGGCCGAGCCCAGCAGGTTGGTGCGCAGTACACCGTCGAAGACCTCGACCGGCACCTCTTCGAACCGGCCGTAGGCGACGACCCCTGCGCAGTGCACCACCGCGTCGAGCCGGCCATGGGCGGCCAGCACCTGCTCGACCGCATCCTGGACCTGCTGGAAGCTCCCCACGTCGACGCTGCGGACCTCCACCGACCGGGCACCCAGCACCGTGCACTCGCCGGCCACGTCCTCCAGCGGACCGAGCGCCCTGGCGACAAGCACGAGAGCGTCGCCGCAGCGGGCCAGCGCGTGGGCCGTGGCCCGACCGATGCCGCTGGAGGCGCCGGTCACGATCACGACGCGCGGACCCATCACACGCAGCACTCGCAGGCGCGGTCCCGCGGTCGGGTCATACGGCGACGCGCGGAGCGCTGACCAGCGGTTGCACCGCGCGGACGTCGGCTATCGCGCCGCCGAGCAGGTCGTGGAGCAGCCGATCCGGGTCGGTGACGCAGGCGTCAGCTATGCCAAGGACGGCGCAGCGCACAGCCGCCGGCGCGCCGTGTCGCTGCAGCGCCCGGACGGAGACATCGACACCGGCGGTCAACTGGGTTGCCCACCGCGCCGCCTGTGGCACCTGCGCGAGCGCCTCCGCGGTGTCGCCCCGTAGCTCTCCCACTGGACGACCCTCCAGCTGGGCCAGCACCCGGTCGGCGGTCAGGACCGATGTCGCCAGCGCGTTCTGGCGCCCGGCGCAGGCGACCGGCAGAGCGATCCGGGCGCAACGCAGGGCAATCCAGGCGTCCACCCGCGCGTCGGCGCTGGTCAGGCCGATCACTGACGGGATCAGCGGCACCAGGTCCCCGCGCCCGGCATCGGTGGTGTGGTCGTTCACCAGTCGGGCCAGCGCGGCCAGCAGCGCATGGGTGCACCGCGGTGAGTCGCTCCACCGCTCACCGGCCAGGTAGGACGCCATCTCCATGAAGCAGGCGCCCGTACGCGGGCTGCGGTGCTTGCCGGGGGACAGCACCGGCATCACCAAGGGCATGGCTGACCGGTCAGTGCGCATCTGAGGCTCCATCACGTTCGGGGCTGCCCCAAGTCTGCGCCAGTAGGCGCGGAAGCAACACCCCAGTTGCAAACCTCAACCCGACTGCTTGCCCTTCGAGGTGATGATGCTGTCGCTCGGCGCCGCACCCTTGGGCTTCTTCTCCTTCTTGGGCTTGCGACTCTCCCGGCCACCCTTGTTCTTGCTAGCCATGGCTGCTCCTATCGTCACCCTCGACGGTACGATGCGACGCCCGCGGGCGATAGAGGTTTGTCCAGCACGTACGTCGCAGACCCAACCGGACCGACCGAGGAGACCGCACATCATGGACTGGAAGCTCGAGCTCGTGGTGGTCCCCGTCTCGGACGTGGACCGCGCCAAGACGTTCTACACCGAGCAGGCGGGCTTCGAGGTCAACGTCGACCACAGCGCCGGTGACGACTTACGCGTGGTGCAGCTGACCCCGCCGGGTTCGGCGTGCTCGATCGCCGTCATGCGCAACACCGAGGCGGCCGGCACTGCCCAGGGCCTGCACCTGGTGGTCCCCGACATCGACGCCGCAAGGACAGTGCTTGTCGACCGTGGCACGACCGTAAGCGAGATGTTCCACTTCGGGGCGGGCGGGCAGGTGCCGGGGCCGCATCCACAACGCAGCGACTACGGAACCTTCATGTCCTTCAGCGACCCCGACGGCAACGGCTGGTTGGTCCAGGAGGTCCGGCGCTGACCTCAGGCGTCGCGCCTGAGGAACAGCGCCAAGGCCGCGGCCAGCAACAGCCCGGTGAACGCCAGCATCACCAGGCCGCCGGACACCGGCCCGAGCGGGTGGTAGCCGAGCACGTCGTTGATCACCTGAGCACTGGGCCGGGCGAACATCTGGGCGCCCGCGTCGAAGGGGAAGTACCGGGAGATCGAGTCCACGGAGTTGCCGCTGCGGGCGATGATCTGCAGGACGATCTTGAGGATGTTCTCGACGACGAGCGGGATCAGCAAGATCAGCGCCAGCGCACCCGTCTGGTTGCGCACCAGCACCGCGAAGGCCATGCCGCACAGGCCGAACATCGCCGTGTAGAGGACCGCGCCGAGCACCACATGCCAGACCGCGCCGCTCGTCAGAGCGCCGGCAGTGTCGAAGAACAGCACCGCGCTGAACATGCCGACCAGGCAGCAGGCCAGGGCCAGCACGGCAGCCAGGGCGGTCGTCACAACCGCCTTGGCGGCGAACACCGCGCTCCGGTCGGGGACGGCCGTCAGCGTCGCGCGGATCATGCCGTAGCGGTACTCGTGCCCGAACCCGAAGACGCCGAACATCGCGATGATGTACGCGCTGAACAGCGGCGAGACGCCGAAGGACGCACCGAGGGTGATGACCTGGCTGACCGCCTCCTCCGGCCGGATGAACTCGTGAGCCGAGCCGGTGCCGTAGGCCGCAAGCAGCGAGAAGCTGAGCTGCAACACCAAGGTGAGGCCGATCAGCCAGTACGTCGAACGGATCGTCCACAGCCGGCACCACTCGTACCGCAGGGCCGGTCCCATCAGCGCTCATCCGGCCACGGCTGAGGAAGCGGCATCCGCGACTGCTCGTGCCCCACGAACTCCTCGGACCGGCCGGTCGCGTCGAGGAACGCCTCCTCGAGGGTCGCCTGGCGGGTCAGCAGCTCGTGCACGCGAGCGCCGACCGCGTGGGCGATGTTGCCGATCTGGTTCTGCGGAATGCCGGTGACCGCGTAGCTGCCGTCCGCTTCAGGAGCGGCATAGCCGCCCTGCTCGGCCAGCGCTGGACCGAGCCGAGCCATGTCAGGGCTGCGCACGAGGACCGACGTGCGGGCGTTGGACCGCAGGAAGTCGTCGATGGCGCCGCTGGTGATCAGCCGGCCGCGTCCGATGACGACGAGCTGGTCGGCCAGCAGAGCCATCTCCGACAGCAGGTGGCTGGAGACGAACACCGAGCGGCCCTCGCCGGCCAGCTGCTTGAGCAGGTTGCGCAGCCACGTGATGCCTTGCGGGTCTAAGCCGTTGGCCGGCTCGTCGAGGATCAGCGTGTGCGGGTCACCGAGCAGTGCGGCCGCGATACCCAGGCGCTGCCCCATGCCGAGACTGAACTTCTTGGGCTTGTCGCGGGCGACGCTGGTCAGCCCCACCATGGCGAGGACCTCGTCGACGCGGCGCTCGGGGATCGCGTTGGCCGAGGCCAGCAACCGAAGGTGGTTGCGTGCACTTCGGGTCGGGTGGAAGGCCTTTGCCTCCAGCAGCGCGCCGACGTGGCGCATTGGTTCCTGCATCCGTCGAAACGGCGTGCCGTCGAAGGTCGTGGAACCCTCACCCTCGTCGAGCCCGAGCATGAGGCGCATGGTCGTCGACTTGCCGGAACCGTTGGGTCCCAGGAAACCCGTGACGCTGCCCGGGTCGACCCGGAACGACAGGTCCGACACAGCCGGCCGGCCGCCATAGTCCTTGGCCAGGGCCCGCGCCTCGATGACGGCCATTCCGCCCCCTCTCGACGGCTCCAGCATGTCAGGTCGTGCCCGGCGAGCCGTGGGCGCCGCGGCTACCGTTGACCGGATGGGCTCCCGCACGCTCGCCGAGGACCTGAGGTCCCGCGGCGACGACGACCTCGCGACGCTGCTGCGCGCCCGGCCGGACCTCGCCCGGCCGGCTCCGGCCGACTTCACCCAGATCGCCTCGCGCGCTGCGACCCGGCACTCGGTGCTTGCGGTGCTCGACGACCTGGACGTGTTGACCCTCGACGTCGTGACGGCGCTGGCCGTGCTCGACGAGCCCGCCGATCGGTTGGGCGTGACCGCGCTGGTCGGTGCAGCTGAGCCCGTCGTCGAAGCAGCCCTGGCCCACATCCGCCGGCTGGCGATGCTCTGGGGATCGGACGAGGAGCTGCACCTGGTGCGGGTGGTGGCCGAGGCGCTGGGTCCGCATCCGGCCGGTCTCGGCCCTCCGAGCCGGCCGGCCCTGAGCCCAGAAGAGGTCGACGAGCGGCTGTCTCGCGCCCATGAGGAGGTGCCCACAGGTGTCGCGCTGGTGTCCCGGCTGGCCTCCGGACCGCCGATCGGGCACCTCGACGGCACGGCCAACCGCGAGACAGTCGAAGCTCTCCTACGCCTGCGGCTGCTCGTGGAGCTCGACCAGCAGACCGTCCGGCTGCCGCGTGAGGTTGCCCTCCGACTTCGTGGCGGCCGACTTCGGCCGGCCGCTCAGCACACGCCGAGCGACGTGCGGCGGCAGGAGGTCCCGCAGCCGGTGGTGCAGCGGTCGGCGGCCGGCGCGGCACTCGAGACGGTCCACCGGGTGCAGCTGCTGCTGGAGCACTGGGCTCGTCGGCCCCCAACGGTCCTGCGCGGTGGGGGTATCGGCGTGCGCGACCTGCGTACGGCTGCGGCGACCGTGGGCGCGAGTGAGGACGTCACCGGGTTTCTGGTCGAGATCGCTCATCTGGCGGGTCTGGTCGGCTCGATCAGCTCGATGGCGGGCGGCGAGGTCTGGACCCCTACCTCGGCTTTCGACGGCTGGCTCGAGCAGCCGCTCGCCGAGCGCTGGGCGAGGCTGGCCGAGGCCTGGCTGGAGACCGACCGGGTGACGGCGATGGTGGGCAGCCGCGACGAGCGGGGGCGACGGGTCAGCCCGCTGGAGCCCGGGCTCGAACGGGCGCGCACCGCGGCCGTTCGACGGCTCACTCTCCAGGTGCTCGACGAGCTGCGCCCCGACGCGGCCGCGGAACCGGAGCAGCTGCTCGGCCGGGTCGCCTGGCACCGTCCTCGGCTGGGCCGGCTGCGGGACACGGTCGCTCGCAGCACTCTGGATGAGGCCAGCTGGCTGGGGATCTGCGCAATCGGAGCACTGAGCGACGCCGGTGCGATGCTGCTCCGAACCGGCGCCGGCGCGGCCGCAGATGCGCTAGCGCCGCAGCTGCCCGAGCCGGTCGACACGCTGCTGCTGCAGGCGGACCTCACCGCCGTGGCTCCCGGACCGCTGACTGCTGAGGTGTCCCGCGGCATGGGCGTCGTCGCCGACGTGGAGTCCCATGGCGGGGCCACCGTCTACCGGTTCAGCGGCACCTCGGTGCGGCGGGCCCTCGACGCCGGCTGGCCACGAGAGCGGGTGCATGCGTTCCTAGCGGCTCATTCGCGCACGGCGGTGCCGCAGCCGCTCAGCTACCTGGTCGATGACATCGCCCGCCGACACGGGCGGCTCAGGGTGGGCACAGCCTCGCTCTACCTGCGCAGCGCCGACCCTGCCGAGCTGGATGCGGTGCTCGCCGACCGCACGTTGCAACCACTGGGCCTGCGGCGGATCGCGCCGACGGTGGCGGTGACGAACTCCGCCGAGGGCACGGTCGTGGACCTGCTCTGCGCCGCCGGGCACTCGCCGCTGGCCGAAACGCTGGACGGATCGGTGGCTGTACGTGCGGCCGCACTCCGGGCGCCAGGGCCACGGCGCCAACCCGGTGTCGCCGCCCCCGCGGGCGCTGCCTTGTCGCAAGCCGAGGCGGCCGCTGTTGTCGATGCGGTCCGCGCTGGCGACCGAGCGGCTGAGCGCCGGGGCCCCGCTACCACTCCACGGGTGGGCTCTCTGGACGCTCTGGCTGCGCTTCGCGAGGCGGCTCAGGCTTCAGGCAGCGTGTGGTTGTCCTACCTGGACCAGACCGGCGTGTTGAGCGAGCGCATCGTCGACCCGGGACGGGTCGACGACGGGTGGCTGACGGCGTACGACCATCGCAGCGACCGCACCCGGTCCTTCGCCGTCCACCGGATCCGCAAGGTCGCTCCGGTGGGTTAGTTGCTCAACCCGGAGTCGCTCAGCTGGCTGTGCACCCGCTCGAGCCGACGCTGCAGACGTTGCTCCCGGCGGGCCAGCCGCACGGCCGCAGTGAGCGCGGACGCCCGCGCCTGCGCCTGCCGTGACGCCCCGACCTCGCGTGCCATGACCAACTCCGCGCTCGACATGTCGTCCTCCTGGAACGGTTGTGTTTGTAAGGGGTTTGCCCCCTAGATGTTACTTACATCCTAGGCACGCACGGTAAGATTCTCAAGTGGAGTTTGTTCGTTACGCAGAACGTGGGGCAGATCTCATCAACGCCTCGTTCGAGACCACCGAGGACGTCTGTGACTTCCTGGCCGCTCGCGTGTGGCTGCGGCCCTCGGTGGTCGACAAGGACGCCCCGGCTCTGCGCCGGTTCGCCCGTGAGCTGCGACCGCTGTTCGCGCTGGCCATCGAGAACGACGAGCGTCAGGTGGTGGACCACCTGAACGCGCTGCTGGGCAAGCACCCGATCACGCCCTACGTCGCTGGGCACGACTCCCAGTCCTGGCACCTACACGTGAGCAACCGCGCAGCCTCCGTGGCTGACCTGCTGATCGCCGAGGCCCTGCTCGGCCTGGCGATACTCGTCTGCGACCTCGGACCGCTGCGCCTCGGCGTCTGTTCGGCCAACAGCTGCACCGACGTCTTCGTCGACACCTCTCCCAACCGGTCACGCCGCTACTGCTCCGACCGCTGTTCGTCGCGCGCCAACGTCGCCGCCTACCGGGCGCGGCGCAAGGCCGAAGCCACCTCGTGAGCGACGGGCCGCTGATCGTCCAGTCCGACAAGACGTTGCTGCTGGAGGTCGACCACCCGCAGGCAGCCGACTGTCGGCGAGCGATCGCCCCGTTCGCGGAGCTCGAGCGCTCCCCGGAGCATGTGCACACCTATCGCCTTACCCCACTCGGGTTGTGGAACGCCCGCGCCGCCGGTCACGACGCCGAGCAGGTCGTCAGCGTGCTCCTCACGCACAGCCGCTACCCGGTGGCGCACTCGCTGCTGGTCGACGTGGCAGAGACGATGGGGCGCTACGGACGGCTCCGGCTCGAAACCCACCCCACCCACCAGCTGGTGATGGTGGCCACCGACCGGGCAGTGCTCGAAGAGGTGTTGCGGGCCAAGCGCGTCGCACCTCTGGTCGGCGACCGCGTCGACGCGGACACGGTGGCCGTGCACCCCTCCGAGCGGGGCCAGCTCAAGCAGGCTCTGCTGAAGCTGGGCTGGCCGGCTGAGGACCTGGCCGGATACGTCGACGGCGAGCACCACCCGATCGCGCTCGACGAGACCGGCTGGCAGCTGCGCCCCTACCAGCATGAGGCGGCGGAGTCGTTCTGGCATGGCGGATCCGGCGTGGTCGTGCTGCCGTGCGGAGCCGGCAAGACCCTGGTCGGCGCCGCCGCCATGGCGTACGCGTCGGCCACCACGCTCATCTTGGTAACCAGCACCGTGGCCGCGCGGCAGTGGAAGGACGAGCTGGTCCGCCGAACGTCGTTGACCGAGCACGAGATCGGCGAGTACTCGGGTGCCCGCAAGGAGATCCGCCCGGTCACGATCGCCACCTACCAGGTGATGACGACCCGGCGGAAGGGTGTCTACGCCCACCTGGAGCTGCTCGACGCCCGCGACTGGGGGCTCGTGCTGTACGACGAGGTGCATCTGTTGCCGGCACCGATCTTCCGGATGACCGCAGACCTACAGGCGCGGCGCAGGCTCGGTCTCACCGCGACCCTGGTCCGCGAGGACGGCCGAGAAGGCGACGTCTTCAGTCTGATCGGACCCAAGCGCTACGACGCCCCGTGGAAGGACATCGAGGCCCAGGGCTACATTGCGCCCGCCGACTGCGTCGAGGTCCGGGTCACGCTCAGCAACGCCGAGCGGCTTGCCTACGCCACTGCCGACCCGGAACAGCGCTATCGGCTCGCGGCCTCGACCGAGAGCAAGGTAAGAGTCGTCGAGGACCTGCTCGGTAGGCACCCCGCAGAGCCGGCGCTGATCATCGGGCAGTACATCGACCAGCTCGACGAGCTTGCTCAACGGCTCGACGCCCCGGTCGTCAAGGGTGAGACCGGCGTACGTGAGCGGCAACGGCTGTTCGACGCGTTCCGGGCCGGTGTGGTGCCGCGACTCGTGGTGAGCAAGGTCGCCAACTTCTCCATCGACCTGCCCGAGGCGTCGGTGGCGATCCAGGTGTCCGGCGCCTTCGGGTCCCGGCAGGAGGAAGCCCAGCGCCTGGGCCGGCTGCTGCGACCCAAGGTCGACGGCCGACCCGCGCACTTCTATGCCATCGTCTCCCGCGACACCGTCGACGCCGACTTCGCCGCCCACCGCCAGCGGTTCCTCGCCGAGCAGGGCTACGCCTACCGGATCGTCGACGCCGCCGACCTCACCAGCCTCGGCGACCGCTGAGGGTTTCGCACCTCATCCCGCGCCCCGAAGACCCACCGCCTTGTTGTTTTCAACGGAACCGATGTGGCGACACCCCTTCGGCTGAATCCAAAAGTGATCAGCTCGATTTTCGCGGCAGCCGCGGGCGTGGTCGCCCTGTCCACAGCGAGTCGCCGGCCGGCCCGCATGCTGGTGCGCCGACCACGCTGGGGTCATGGACGACCTCGGCGAGATCCTGCGTCGCGAGCGTGAGTGGCGACTCCTGCCACAGGGGATGGTCGCCCGACGGTGCGGCATGCCCCAGCAACAGCTGAGCCGCTACGAGACCGGCGCGGCGGCGCCGAGCTGGCGGACCTTCGCACGGGTGCTGGCCGTCTTCGACGTCCAGCCTCGCGTGGTCCTGGACTCGCCGGCATCGACATCACCGTGACCGGCTTGTTCGCCGCCCGGCTCCTCGGACTGCCCGCCCCACTGCACGAGCTGACTGCCGAGGTCCACCCTCGACGACGAGGACTGGCAGCGACGGGCCGCGTCACCTGCGGACCGTCGAGGAGCGAGGTGAGACCGCGCTCATCTGAATCGGCCCCTTAGGCGTCCAGCTCGTGCTGAAGCTGGTCGAAGCAGTGAGCACGCGGCGGGTCCGGGTCTCGTCCGGCGGCCACGAGTGGTGGGTGTGCCCGCTCGACGAGCTGCAGGTCACCGATCCGTGGGACCAGCGCTTGCTCGCTGCGCTGCGCCAGTAGCGGTTCCCCTCCGCACGGACCGCGTGACATCGGCGGAGCTGCGGAGTAATGTCACCGAGCCCCTCACCCGCCGACCGCGCCTGCGGAGGTCTTGTCGTGCCCGAGCTCACCGACGAACAAGCCCACCTGTCCGCCTCCCGCTCCGCGCTGGCCCGGATGCGTACCAAGGTCGCCGGGCTCGAGGCCCATGGCGGTAACGCCGTGTCGACCGAGTACCTCAAGTCGGCGCTCTGGCACCGGATGCAGGCGCTCGAGGACGATCCTGAGGTTCCGCTGTTCTTCGGCCGGCTCGACTACCGAGATCCCGCGGAGCGCTTCTATATCGGCCGCCGGCACATCACCGATGAGATCGGCGACCCGATGGTGGTCGACTGGCGAGCCTCGGTGTCCCGGGCGTTCTACCGGGCCACTCGACGCGCGCCGATGGGTGTGGAGCTGCGCCGCCGGTTCGGCTTCGCCTCCGGCCGGCTGACGGCGTTCGAGGACGAACGGCTGGCAGCCGGTGAGGAGCACGCCTCGAGCGCCATCCTCGAGGCGGAGATCGAGCGACCACGGGTTGGGCCGATGCGCGACATCGTGGCGACCATCCAGCCCGAGCAGGACGACATCGTGCGCTCGGAGCTGACGACCTCGGTCTGTGTGCAGGGCGCACCCGGCACCGGCAAGACCGCCGTGGGGTTGCATCGGGCCGCCTACCTCCTCTACACCCATCGCGACCAGCTCACCCGCCAGGGCGTGCTGGTGATCGGGCCCAACGACTCGTTCCTGCGCTACATCGCCGACGTGTTGCCGGCGCTCGGTGAGATCGATGCCCGCCACCTCACGGTCGAGGCCCTC
>JBBSGC010000054.1:0-12275 GCA_038254525.1 Propionibacteriales bacterium
GACGGGCGCGTGGTGGAGCGCGACGGCAAGGATCTGCGGGAGGTCGCGCTGCTCGTCGGGTCCGGAGGTGTCCTGCGGCACACCTCGCCCGCCGCGGCTCTTGCAGTGCTGACCGGGGTCACCGGGGCCGACCTCCCTGGCGGCTGGCTGCTGCCCGAGGCGCCGCAGGTCGTCGTCGACCGGACCTACGTGCTCGCCGCGGCCGGGCTGCTCGGCCGCCGACATCCGCAGACGGCGCACGCGCTACTGAGGCGATACGTTGCTGACCGGCGACCCGCACCGGCGCCGACCTCCCCGGAAGGGACCGCATGAACCGGATCCAACGCGCCATCGACGCGATGAGGTCCCGCGCGCGGGCCGACGTGGAGGGGCAAGACGACGAGCGGGGTGTCGTGGCCGCGCCGCTGCCGGACCCGTCACTCGCCGCCACACCGGACGCGGGGATCCCGCGCCCCGACGTGCCGTGGGCGGTCAACCTGGCGGCGGCCTGGTCGTGGCGGTTGCTCGTGATCGGGGCGGCGATCTACGTTGCCTTCAGGATCTCCGCGTACTTCAGCGAGATCACCGTGCCGCTGGCGATTGGCGTGCTGCTCACCGCGCTGGCCGCTCCGTTGATCAACCGCATGGACAACGTAGGCGTACCCCGGGGGATCTCCGCGGCTCTGGTCGTGCTGGGCGGCCTGGCCGTTGTCATCGGCATGCTCACGCTGGTCGGCACCCAGGTGTCGTCGCAGTTCAGCGAGCTGCGGGTCTCCTTGCAGAGCGGTCTGACCCAGATCGAGGACTGGCTGCGCACCGGCCCGCTGCACATCTCGCAGGCCCAGCTGAGCAACGGCATCGACCAGCTGAAGGCGGCCGTCCGCGGTAGCGGCAGCGGACAGGTGGTCGACAAGGTCACCTCGGTCGGCGGCACCGTGACCCGCGTGCTCGCCGGCCTGTTCATCGTGTTGTTCGCGACGTACTTCTTCAGCTACCAGGGCAGTCGGATCTGGGACTGGATCGTGCGCATCTTCCCGCGGGCGGCCCGGGAGGCCGTTGACTCCTCCGGCCGGGTGGCCTGGGTCACACTGACCGCGTTCGTGCGGGCGACCGTGCTGGTGGCGTTCACCGACGCCGTCGGCATAGCCGGCGCCGCCCTCGTCCTCCGGGTGCCCCTAGTCCTGGCCATCGGTGTGCTGGTGTTCCTCGGCGCCTTCATCCCGGTGATCGGGGCTTTTCTTTCCGGAACCGTGGCTGTGCTGGTCGCGCTCGTCGATCGGGGCTACGTGACGGCGCTGATCCTGCTGGGCGCGGTTGTGCTCGTCCAGCAGCTCGAAGCACACGTGCTGCAGCCGTTCCTGATGGGCCGGTTCGTCTCGCTGCACCCGCTGGGGATCATCATCAGCATCGCCGCCGGGGTGACCGTGTCCGGTGTGATCGGAGCGCTGATCGCGGTGCCGCTGGTGGCTTGTGGCAACGCCGTCGTCGGACACTTGAGCAACCCACCGCCGCCGGCGCCGCCACCGCGCCGCCCCGCCATCCGGCCGCGCCAGGCGTAGCCGGGAGCAGCAGGGTGTAGAACGTGGGCATGAAGTCGACCGAACAGTCTGATCGACTGGTCCTCGGACCGGTTCTGCGCCACGTCGACGAGACCACCGCTGCGGTGTGGGTGGAGGTAGCCGAGCGGAGCGACGTCTCCGCGCGGATCGGCGACCGGTCGTGGAGCTGTCCCACGTTCGCCGTGCATGGGCACCACTACGCCCTGGTCGAAGTGACCGGGCTGGAGCCGGGCAGCTGTTCGGACTACACGGTCGCCGTCGACGGCACGCAGGTGTGGCCACCGGCGGACTCCTCGTTCCCACCGAGCCAGATCCGTACGCTCGGCCCCGACCGGCCGTTGCGCATCGCCTACGGCTCCTGCCGCACGAGCGTGCCCCACGACGCCGAGGGCAACAAGAAGCACGGCGTCGACGTGCTCCGCGCGTACGCGTTGCGAATGGCTGGCGGCGGGCACGAGGACTGGCCGGACCTGGTGCTGCTGCTCGGCGACCAGGTCTACGCCGACGAGACCTCCGACGCGATGCGGAAGTTCATAGCGTCCCGTCGCGACATCGACCAGCCGCCGGGCGGGGAGCTCAAGGACTACCACGAGTACGCCCACCTCTACTCGCTGGCCTGGAGCGACCCGGCCAACCGCTGGCTGTTCTCGACGCTGCCGACCGCGATGATCTTCGACGACCACGACGTGCGCGACGACTGGAACACCTCGCACACCTGGCGGGTCGACATGGCCAAGACGAGCTGGTGGCAGGACCGCATCGTCGGCGCGCTGGCCTCCTACTGGGTCTACCAACACCTCGGCAACCTCTCGCCTGCCGACCGGGCCGAGGACCCCATGTGGCAGCACGTGCTCGCTGCGCGGGAGACGCCCGACACCGACCTCGGGGAGCTGCTCGACCGGTTCGCCGACCGGGCGAACACCAGTCCCGACAGCTATCGCTGGAGCTACGCACGGGAGCTGGGCACCAGCCGGCTGGTCGTGATCGACTCCCGCTCGGCCCGGGTGCTCGAGCCGGGCAGCCGGCACATGGTCGACGCCGCCGAGGTCGCGTGGCTCACCGAACGGATGCGCGGCGACGTCGACCACCTGATCCTCGGGACGTCGCTGCCCTACCTGCTGCCGCTGGGCCTGCACCACTTCGAGGCGTGGAACGAGTCCGTGGCCGAGGGGGCCTGGGGCAAGCGGCCCTCCCGGGTCGGTGAGAAGATCCGGCAGGCCGTCGACCTGGAACACTGGGCGGCGTTCCAGAAGTCCTTCCGTGAGATTGCCGGGCTGGTGACCTCGATCGCCGACGGTGAGCGGGGGAGGGCGCCGGCCAGCATCTTGTTCCTCTCCGGTGACGTGCACTTCTCCTACCTGGCGGAGGTCGAGCGCAACCGGCCGGGTAGCCGGATCCTGCAGGCGGTCTGCTCACCGATCCGCAACTCGATGCCTCGGGCCGTGCGCGCCGCGCAGTCGACCACCGCCAGCGCGGTCGCGGTGTCGGTCGGGAGCTTCTTGTCCCGGCGGGCCAAGGTGCCGGCGCCGCCGTTCAGCTGGGACCTGGTCCGGGGACCGTGGTTCGACAACAGCCTGGCGACGCTGGAGGCCCGCGGCCGAGACCTGACGCTGTGGTGGGAGTGCGCCGAGATCGCCGACCAGGCGACGCAGCGTCCGGAGCTGCGGCGCGTGTGCGAGTTGGCCCTGCCGGACGAGCGGGCGACCGGCGTACCGGCCTAGGCTCGGCGGCATGGCTGTGGACTCCACCGTCGCCCAGGTGACGCTCGCCGACATCCAGGCGGCCCGGACCCTGCTGGAGGGCGTCGCCGTCGTGACGCCGATGCGTGAGCTGTTCGCGCTGACCCACCTGACCGGCACCCCGGTGCACCTGAAGTGCGAGAACCTGCAGCGCACCGGCTCGTTCAAGATCCGTGGTGCCTACGTGCGGATCAGCCGGCTGTCCCGGCAGGAACGAGCTCACGGAGTGGTGGCGGCCAGCGCCGGCAACCACGCGCAGGGGGTCGCTCTGGCGGCGGCGCTGCTCGACACCCGGTGCACGGTGTTCATGCCCGAGGGCGCTGCGATCCCCAAGGAGAAGGCGACCCTGGCCTACGGCGCCGAGGTCAGGCTGGGCGGCGCCGACATCGAGGTGGCGCTGGAGGCCGCTGCGGCTTTCGCGGCCGAGACCGGCGCGGTGCTCATCCACCCCTTCGACCATCCCGACATCATCGCCGGCCAGGGCACGATTGGGCTCGAGATCTGCGAGCAGCTGCCCGAGGCGGCCACCGTGCTGGTGTCCATGGGCGGCGGTGGGCTGGCGGCGGGCGTGGCCACCGCGGTGCGCGCCCTGCGTCCAGGCGTCCGGCTGGTGGGGGTGCAGGCCGCGTCGGCCGCGGCGTATCCGCCGTCACTGGCCGCCGGATGCCCCACCGAGATCGTGCCGGCACCGACCATGGCCGACGGCATCCTCGTGCGGCGGCCGGGCGCCGTGCCGTTCGCGGCGATCCAGGCGTACGTCGACGACGTGGTCACGGTGAGCGAGGACTCGCTGAGCGAGGCGCTGCTGCTGCTGGCCGAGCGGGCGAAGCTGGTCGTCGAGCCGGCCGGCGCGGCCACGGTGGCGGCGCTGCTGGAGGACCCGCACGCCTACGCCGGCCCCGTGGCGACGATCCTGTCCGGCGGCAACATCGACCCGCTGCTGCTCATGCAGGTGATCCGGCATGGGCTGGCGGTCGCTGGTCGCTACCTGTCGCTGCGGGTGCGGATCCCGGACCGCCCCGGCGAGCTGGCCCGGATGCTGGCCGAGCTCGGCGCCCTGCAGGTCAACGTGCTCGACGTCGTCCACGAACGCACCTCCGCGCAGCTGCACGTCGATGAGGTCGTGGTGTCGCTGCAGGCGGAGACCCGCGGTGCGGAGCACTGCGAGAAGGTGGTGGCGGCGCTGCAGGGCGCCGGCTACCCGTTGACCAGGGGCTGACCGGCGAGGGGAGCGCGATGGCCGCCATCGAGATCACGGGGCTGGGCAAGACCTTCGGCAGCGGCGCCAAGGCGGTCCGGGCGCTCGACGGGCTCGACCTGTCCGTGCCCGAGGTCACGGTGCTGGGCCTGCTCGGTCCCAACGGCGCCGGCAAGACGACCACGGTGCGGGTGCTGGCCACGCTGCTCAAGGCCGATCAGGGCAGCGCCCGGGTGCTCGGCCACGACGTCGCGACGCAGCCCGACATCGTCCGCCGCATCATCGGCCTGTCCGGCCAGTTCTCCGCGGTCGACGACAACCTCACCGGCTACGAGAACGTGTGGATGTTCGGGCGCCTCTACGGCCTGAGCGCCGCGACCGCCAGGGCCCGCGCCCGCGACCTGCTCGAAATGTTCGGTCTCGGCGACGACGCCGACCGGGTCACCAAAACCTACTCCGGTGGCATGAAGCGCCGGCTGGACCTGGCCGGCGCGTTGATCGCGTCGCCACAGGTGCTGTTCCTCGACGAGCCGACCACGGGCCTCGACCCCCGGAGCGAGCGACCTCGCGCTGACCCGCTTCGGATCTCGTGACCGGGTGGTCGTTGGGGCTGCCCGGATGTCTCGAGATCGGTGTCAGGGCCGCCGACGGAGGGTCAGGCGCTGTAGGGCTTCGCGGTGACGATCTCGACGCTCAGCGACCGGCCGTTGGGAGCCTGGTACGTGGCGTGGTCGCCGGCTCGCTTGCCATTGATGGCCGCGCCCAGCGGCGACTGCGGCGAGAACACCTCAAGCTCCACCGAGTCGTCCAGGGCCAGCAGCTCGCGCGAGCCGAGCAGGAACGTCTCGTCGTCGTCACTGCCGGAGAACCGGATACTGACCACCATGCCCGGCTCGACGACGCCGTCGTCGTCCGGCTGCTCGCCGACCCGGGCGCGGCGCAGCATGTCCTCGAGCTGGCGGATCCGCGCCTCCTGCTTGCCCTGCTCCTCCTTGGCGGCGTGGTAGCCACCGTTCTCGCGCAGGTCCCCCTCGTCACGGGCCTCACCGATCCGGGCGGCCAGCTCCGCACGAGCCGGCCCGCTGAGGTGCTCCAGCTCCACCTGCAGGTGGTCGTAGCCCTCCTGCGTGAGCCAGATTGTGTTCTGCTCGGCTGACTGCTGTGTCACGGGCTTCTTGCTCCTCGGCAGTGGGCGTCGGACATGGGCCGCGCCCGGTGGACCAACCGACACTAGCAAGTTGCCTGCGCGGCTGCTCGTGCCTGCGTCAGACCCGTGGCTCAGTTCGCTGGCTCAGTCGGCGACCGAGCAGGAGCGGAGCACCCCGTTGACCGCTGGCCGCTGGGTAACGATGGTGGTGGTCACCGTCATCGAGCCCGGGTCCCCCGCGGCGATCGCAATCGTGCGCTCGCCCACCGTCGAGTGGTCGTCGGCCTGGGCGTAGACCTCGCAGGTCACCGCGTCCCCATGGCGGCGGTCCAGCGCCACGGTGACCTGTACGCGGTGCGGCCCCTGCACGACGTAGGACCGCAGCTCCGCGTTGACCGGCGGGTACGCCTGGACCAGGCCGGCCCAGGCCACCCAGCCGAGGCCGGCCAGCGCGAGAAGTGCGGCTACGACGATCAGCGTGGGACGGGTCCAGAACCGGGAGCGACCGTATCGAGCGTCCAGGTCGGCAACCTGGCCGGCCGGCCGGTCCGCCGGCCCGAGGATCGGCATACGGCCTCCTACCGGGGGTCGTGGGTGCTGGCCGCACCGGCTCGGTCACCATGGTACGAGGGTGCCGTCGTCGACCGGTGCCCGTCGACGACCGGCACCGCGACCCGAGGAGAGCAGTGGCTGGACAGCTCCGCCTGATGCATGTGCACGCGCACCCCGACGACGAGTCCAGCAAGGGTGCGGCCACCACGGCTCGTTACGTGGCCGAGGGCGTCGACGTGCACGTCGTGACCTGCACCGGAGGGGAGCGCGGCTCGATCCTCAACCCGGGCATGGACCGACCCGAGGTGCTGGCCGACATCTCGGCGATCCGCCGGGAGGAGATGGACCGGGCCCGCGAGATCCTCGGTGTCCGCCAGGACTGGTTGGGCTTCATGGACTCCGGCTGGCCCGAGGGTGATCCCAAGCCGCCGCTGCCCGAAGGCTGCTTCGCGCTGGTCCCGCTGGAGGAGGCGGCCGGGCCGTTGGTGGCGCTGATGCGCAGCTTCCGCCCGCACGTGGTCACCACCTACGACGAGAACGGCGGCTACCCGCATCCGGACCATGTGCGGTGCCATGAGGTGAGCGTCGCGGCCTTCGAGGCCACCGGTGACCCGCATCGCTACCCCGACCGCGGTGCGCCGTGGCAGCCGCTGAAGCTGTACTACCACCACTCCTTCCACCGGGCCCGGACCCAGGCGCTGTCCGACGCGATGCTGGCTCGGGGGCTGGAGTCGCCGTACGCTGAGCGACTCAAGGAGTGGGAGCCCGACCCCGAGCACGATGCCCGGATCACGTCCCGGGTCGAGTGCGCGGCGTACTTCCCGGTGCGCGACGCGGCGCTGCTGGCGCACGCCACGCAGGTCGACCCCGACGGCCCCTGGTTCGCGGTGCCGGTGGAGGTGCACCAGACGACCTGGCCGACCGAGGACTTCGAGCTCGTCCGTTCTCTCGTCGACGTGCAGGTTCCCGAGGAGGACCTGTTCAACGGCATCCGGGAGGACCCGGACGGCCTGGGTACGCAGGTCACCGAGGCCGTTGCCGCCGGCCGGGCTCAGATCAGCGTTCCGGTCCGGGGCGGTGCTCGATGAGGTCGCTGGCCGCGCTGGCGACCGACCCGCCCGACCCGGCGACGGTCACCGCCGGCTGGATCGGGTTCCTCGTGCTGGCCGGGCTCGGCTTCGCGACGTACCTGCTGGTGCGCAGCATGAACCGGCACCTGAAGCGGATCGACTTCGACGAGGACGAGACCGGCAGATCCGGCGCCGGCGACCAAGGGCCGGCCGATGGCGGCGGCGGCGCCACCCGGTCGGGCGACGGTCCCGTCCCCGACCCACCTCCTCGGGCTTGAGCAACCGCCTAGCCGGAAGCGTCGACCGCTGGCGCAGCCAGCCAGGGCGAAGCCAGCAGCAGCACGTCGATGGCCCGTCCGGAGTCGGTCGTCCGTTCGACATGGTGCAACGCATGTACGCGAGCTCCCTGGGCCGCCTCGACCAGGTCGGCGACCCGGGGGAGGACCGCGGGATCGGTCGGGCCACCGACGCCGTGCTCATGGTTCTCGAAGGCGTGCCCGAGGTAGAGCAGCCGTCCACCGGGCGCCAGCCAGCCGATCGAGCGGCGCAGAGCGGGGACGAGGTCGGCCGCGCGCGCCTGCCAGTAGGCAACGAGCACCAGGTCGACGGGCGCCGCCGGTTCCCAGTGCAGGGCGTCGGCCACCACCCAGTCGACCGTCCCCGGGGTGACTGCTCCGCGCTGGCGCCCGTGCTCGATCGCGGTCGCGGAGAAGTCGACAGCTGTGACGTGCCACCCGGTGTTCGCCAGCCACCACGCGTGCCGACCGTTGCCGCAGGCGAGGTCGACCGCGCGACCGGGCGGCAAGCCTTCGACCATGGCGGCAACCACCGTGTTGGGTCCCTCGCCCCACAACGTCGGCTCGGCGGCGTAGCGCGTGTCCCAGTCGCCTGCGTCCACGTCAGCCCTCCAGTGCTCGACGACCCGACGGATAGCCCATCTGGGTCATTGTCACCACTTGCCTGGCACGAGGAACCTAGTGGGCGTCCTCCGGCCGCTCAGAAGGGAACCTCATGCGATCCCCCAGCTTGCTCCTACGTCCACGGCGACTTCCCCGTGCCCGCGCCGTGGCCTTGCTCGGCTGCGCGGCCTTGGGTGCCACGTCGCTCGCCGCCGCCGGCAGTGCCGGCGCGACGAGCGACCGCCCTGACCCCCTTGCGTCGGCCAGAGGCCACTACTCGGTCGTACGCAGCGGGCTGGACAACCCTCGGCAGTTGACGATCCTGGGTAACGGCAGTGCTCTGGTGGCCGAGGCCGGCCACGGGTCGTCGAACCCGAACAACTGCACCGGCTCAGGGCAGCACACGACCTGCATCGGGTACACCGGGAAGGTCACGCTGCTGACCGGGCGCAGCGGGCGGGCAGTTCCGGTGATGTCGCACCTGCTGTCCGGCGCCGGCAAGGACGGCAGCTTCGCCGTCGGCTCCGACGGCGCCGGCAAGCGGGCCACCGGCAGCTACTTCGCGATCGAGACCTACGCGCCGCCGGAGTCGTTCCCGCAGGGAATCTCCGACCGCCAGGCGGGCAAGCTGCTGTCCAGGGGTCCGCGCGGGCGTCTGCGGATCGTCGCGAACGTCTCCCGCTTCGAGATCAACCATGACGTCGACGGCGAGGGCGTGGACTCCAACCCGTACTCCCTGCTCGCGCTGCAACACCGAGTTCTCGTGGCAGACGCAGCCGGTGACTACATCGCGTCGGTGCGCCCGGGGCACGTGAACGTGTGGACAGTGCTGCCGGAGTACGGCCCGAAGGTGGATGCCGTCCCAACTGTGATCTCGCTCGGTGGCGACGGAAACATCTACGTCGGGGAGCTGCACTCGGAGCAGCCGGGCAAGGCCAAGGTGCACGAGTACGACCGGCACGGCAACATGCTCCGGACCTGGGGTGGCTTCACCACCGTGACCGGAGTGGCTCGCACCCGCAACGGCACCATGTACGTCAGCGAGCTCTTCGGTGGCAACTGCAGCTTCGACCAGATCCCCAGCTGCTTCCCGGGCCGGGTCGTCAAGATCGCGCCGAACGGCACCCGCAGCCACATCGACGTGCCGTTCCCCGCGGGCATCGACGCTCGCGGCAGCCGGGTCATCGTGTCGGCGTTCTCGGTCTCGCCGGCCACCGGTTTCGGCGGCAACCCGGCCTGGAGCGGCCAGGTCTGGCGGCTCCGCTTCTGAGCGGTACCGCATCGCGACTGCGGGAAGGTGGCGGCCCAGCAACAGGTTGGGCCGCCTGCCTTCCCGCGTCCGGGACCTCCACCACTGCCAGGTGTCGACCTGATCGGGCCACAATTTCGCGGCCGTTGCGCGTGCCGGTGCTGAGGGTGCGACGCATCAGCGCTGCATCGCCGCGCGCAGTTGCGTGCGGGCGCGGTGGATCCGGTCCTTCACCGCGCTGAGCGGCAGACCGGTCAGCGCGGCGATTTCTTGGTACGTCAGGCCGCCGAGGTCGCGCAGCACGAAGGGTTCGACCGTGGCGGGCGACCGCGCTTCGAGGTCCTCGAGCGCATCGAGCAGGTCCAGCCGAGTGCCGGCGATGACGCTGGTGGTGCGCGGGTCCGCAGCCTCAGGCAGCAGCGCGTCGGAGCGCTCGGCGGCGCGGCGACGCAGGTTGCGATACGTGCTCCGCGCGGTGTTGGAGGTGAGGACCACGACCCACCCCTGAAACGAACCGTGTCCGGAGAACTGGTCGAGTTTGGTGGCCACCTTCAGCAAGGCGTCCTGAGCGGCCTCCTCTGCATCGGCGGCGCAGGGCAGGAACCTGCGGCACCGGCCCAGCACCAAAGGCCGGATCCGCACCAGCAGCTCGTCGAGCGCCATCCGATCCCCCGCCTGAGCTCGTCGGACCAGTTCGTAGAGCACCTCGTCGGCACGCTCCGGCACAGGCATGGAACTCCCTGAGACAATGGCGATGATGAGACACCTAGGACGTTACCGGCTCGACGAGCAACTGGGGTCGGGGGCATTCGCCACGGTGTGGCGGGGCTTCGACCCCGAGCTGGACAGCGTGGTGGCGGTGAAGGTGCTCGCGGAGAACTGGGCGACCAACTCTGACGTGTGCGAACGCTTCCTCGTCGAGGCGCGGCTGCTGAGGCGGATCTCGCATCCGGCGGTTGTGCGTGTCCACGACGTCGGCACGGCGTGCGGCGACGACGGTGTCGAGCGACCGTACTTCGTGATGGACCATGTCGCCGGGGGCACCCTGGCGAGCCGGATCGGCGCACTTCCACCGCGAGACGCACTCGCCCTTGCGGTGGAAGCGGCCGAGGCCGTGCAGGTCTTGCACGACGAGGGAGCCTTGCACCGCGACATCAAGCCCAGCAACCTGTTGGTCGACCCTGCGCGGACCGGGCAGCGTGTGCTGGTCGCCGACCTGGGTAGCGTCAAGCTCCTGGCGGACGCGTCCATGCTGACCATGGTGGCCGGCACGCCGGCCTACATGGCGCCGGAGCAGGCGTTGAGCTCCGGCAGCCTCGATGGCCGCGCCGACGTCTACGCGATGGGAGCGGTCACCTATCAGCTGCTGAGCGGGCGGCTGCCCTACGATGTCGACTCGCCGACCGAGGCGCTCGGCCGCCCCGACGCGCCGCCACCGGCGATAGCGGAGGACCTCGGGCTGCCGGGCAAGCTCGACCTGGTGCTCTCCCACGCCTTGGCGAAGGACCCTCGTGCCCGCTTCGAGACCAGCGCGGCCTTCGCCAAGGCGCTGCGTGATGTGGCCGACGGACGTCCAGTCGTGCTGCCGCCACGGCACGTGGGCGGCCGCTGGCCGGCGTCCGCGGTAGCCGTCGTGGCCGGACTGGTGTTTCTCGTGGCCGCCGCGGTGGTGTGGCTGGTGTCATAGGCGCAGCGTGCACAGCCGGGGTTCAGGTCCGATACGCGTCGCGTCGGTGGTCGACGTCAAGGACGACCACCTGTAACGGGTGGTCCTCGATGCGGTACCCGACGCGGTACTCACCGCGTCGCGCGCGCCACAGCCCCTCGAATGGCGCGCGCAGGGGCGCTCCGACCCGACGTGGGGCTGAGGCCAGCGGCCCCCGGATGAACTCCCATGCTGCGAATGCGGCGTCGGGTGGCAATCGGTCGGTTAGTGCCCGTCGCGCACCGGGGGCCAGAACGACGTCGTACGGTTTGTCATCGCCCACGCAGTCGCCGCTCCGACATCAGCCGATCCATCTCGGAGCTCGTCACGACGTCACCGGCCGCCACATCTGCCTCGGCCTCACCCAGGCGCTTCATCGCCGACGCATCGGACAGCAGTTCGATGGTGCCCTCCAGGGACTCCAGATCGGCTGCGGACATCAGGACCACGTACTCGCGGCCGTTGCGGGTGACATGCACCCTGGTGTGTGTGCGATCCACCTGTTCGGCGATCTCCGACAGTCGAGCCTTGACCTCAGATAGCGGCAGTGTCTCCATAGACCATTATTCTAGTCCCCGGGTTAGGAGCGCCTGGCCCGGCCGGGAGCCTGCCGTCTGGGGTCCGATAGACCCTACCGACAGCCGACAGCAAGACGATGCGTGTCAGCATGGGCGCGCATGCAGGAGCGGGCGGCACGGCCGGTGAGCGGCTCAGAGCAAGTGCGGGGAACTTGGGATGTCGAGGGCACTCGTGACGAAGTGCGGGAGGTGTCTGGTCTGGTGAACCGGCTGGCCGAGAGAATGTCGCCGTACTTGAGACAGCATGCGTCGAACCCGGTCGACTGGTGGCCGTGGGGACCTGAGGCGTTCGACGAGGCTCGCCGGTGCGACGTCCCGGTGCTGCTGAGCGTCGGCTACGCGGCATGCCACTGGTGCCACGAGGTAGCCGCGTAGGCGGTAGTTGGTGAACTTTGACGAAACCGCTGGTCAGAGCGTTGTTCGCGGTTCATAGCGGTTCGTCGAGTGCCGCCGCTGGAAACCGATTCCACTGCTTCGTGTATCACTCTCGTGTATCACTCGGTCGGGTGAAAGCGCCTTCTTTGGCCACGTGGTCCTGGGGCGCGTGCGGCGCTCGGCTGCCTGCTCAGCAGGGTCAGCAGTCATGTGGACTTGCGTGGA
>JBBSGC010000055.1:0-12180 GCA_038254525.1 Propionibacteriales bacterium
AGCAGCGACGCGATCCGCCGCGCGGTGCTGAAGGACCCCACCAACGGCGTGACGCCGAACGACCTGGACACCGTCGGTCCCTATCTCGTCGGCGGCGGGTTCGCGGTGGCGGGGCTGGGCATCATCGCGATCGTGCTGGCTGTGCTGGCGATGCGCGGCGCCAACTGGGCGCGGATCGCCCTGGTCGTGCTGTCGGCCCTCACCGCCATCGTGGCGCTCCTGTCGATCCTGTCGATCATCTCGCTCCTTTGGCTGGCCGGCGCCGTCGCCGTGATCGTGCTGCTCTTCACCGGTGGCGCCAACGCCTGGTACCGCGCCAAGGCGACGCTGCGAGCCGGACCCGGCTAGCCTCGAAGGAATGCGCCGAAGGAGGCAGCATGCGTGCACCCGGATCCGTTGCACTGCTGGTCTCACTGGTGGCTCGCTCCTGACCCCGGCCAGCTGAGCCACAGCCCTATCGTGGCGGCATGGGCGCGCGCGAGCAGCTGCTGGAACAGATCAAGGCAAAGGCAGTGGTGCCCGGTCGGGTGACGCTGTCCTCAGGTCAGGAGGCGAGCTACTACGTGGACCTGCGGCGGATCACCCTGGACGGCTCAGCGGCACCTCTGGTGGGCGAGGTGATGCTGGAGCTGACCGCAGACCTCGAGTTCGACGCGGTCGGCGGCCTCACACTGGGCGCGGACCCGGTGGCCACAGCGATGCTCCACGCCGCCGCGCGGCGCGGGCGCCCGCTCGATGCGTTCGTCGTGCGCAAGGCGGAGAAACCGCACGGCCTGCAGCGGCGGATCGAGGGTCCGGAGGTCGCGGGGCGCAAGGTGCTGGCCATCGAGGACACCTCGACCACCGGGGCTTCGGTGCTGAGCGCCGTGGAGGCGTTGCGCGAGGTGCGGGCCGAGGTGGTGGCCGTGGGCGTCATCGTGGACCGGGCGACCGGCGCCGCGGAGCGGATCGAAGCGGCTGGACACGACTACCGGTACGCCTACGCTGCCGCTGAGCTGGGTCTGCGCTGAGCTGGCTGGTGGCCGTTCGGCTGGCGCCGGCGCGCACCGGTGAAGGGCGCGGCGGGCGGGACGGTCAGCTCGTGGCGATCCGGTCGCGTCGCGACTTGCGGTTCTCCCGCCACAGGTGCATGGCGACCGGTGCCACGGCGATCAGCACGGCCCCGAGCAACAGCAGGTCGAGGTGCGGTTGCACGTACTTCTGCACGAAGGGCACAGTGCCGAGCCCGTAGCCGAGCAGGGTGATGCCGAACGCCCACACCACGGCGCCGATCGCGCTGAAGACCAGGAAGGTCCGGCGGTTCATCCGGGCGACGCCCGCGACCACGGTGATCACCGTGCGTACGATTGGGACGAACCGGGCGAGCACGATCGCCGGTGCGCCGTAGCGGGCGAAGAACGCACGGGTGCGTTCGACGTGCTCGGGAGCGACCAGCTGGCGCTTGGGGCGCTCAAGTAGTGGTGGGCCGGCGCGGTAGCCGATCTCGTAGCCGACGACGTTGCCGGCGACGGCGGCGATGGCCAGGCCGATGCACACGGTTGCGATCGAGTGGTCGACGACTCCTTGGCTGGTGAGCAGGCCGACGCTGAACAGCAGCGTGTCCCCCGGCAGGAAGAACCCGACGAGCAGGCCGCACTCGGCGAAGATGACGCCGAGCGTCACCCACAGTGCGGCGTTGCCTGCGGAGTGGATCATGGTCTGCGGGTCGAGCCACCCCGGCAACAGACCGGACGCGAGAGCTGACGAGGAGGCGGTGAGCACGGGCCGAGCGTAACCGACCGGTGGCTACGATCCCCGTCCGTGAGCCATGAGCGGCAGCCGACCGATTCCACCAGCGTCGGCGTGGGACCGTGGGCGGGGTCATGGCCCGACGACCCTCGCTACGACCCTCAGCTGCTGCGCGAGGGCGACCGGCGCAACGTCGTCGACCGCTACCGCTACTGGCGGCTCGAGGCGATAGTCGCCGACCTCGACACCCGCCGGCACGCCTTCCACGTCGCCATCGAGAACTGGCAGCACGACCTCAACATCGGGTCGGTGGTGCGGACCGCCAACGCGTTCCTCGCCGCCGAGGTGCACGTCGTCGGGCGCCGGCGATGGAACCGGCGGGGTGCCATGGTCACCGACCGCTACCAGCACCTTCGGCATCACCGCGACGTGGCCGCGCTCGGGTCGTGGGCGGCTGGGCAAGGGTTGCCGCTGATCGGGATAGACAACCTGCCCGGTGCGGCACCGATCGAGACGACCGCGTTGCCTCGCCGCTGCGTGCTGCTGTTGGGTCAGGAAGGTCCAGGGCTCTCGTCCGATGCCCGGTCTGCCTGCCGGATGACCCTCTCCATCGCTCAGTACGGCTCGACCCGGTCGATCAATGCGGGCGCCGCGGCCGCGATCGCCATGCACGCCTGGGTCCGCGAGCACGCGGATCGGTGAGCGCGGCGGCGCCGCTAAGGTCGAGAGCATGTCTGCGCGCACCGACCGGTTGGTCGTCATCGGCGCAGACGCCGCTGGCATGACCGCTGCGACCACCGCCAAGCGGCTGGCCGGCGATGCGCTGGAGGTCGTGGTCCTGGAGTGCGGGCGCTGGACGTCGTACTCAGCCTGCGGCATCCCGTACTGGGTTGCCGGCGACGTGGCCGATGCCGACGACCTCGTCGCGCGCTCGCCGCAGGCTCATCGCGCCAACGGTCTCGACGTCCGGCTGCACACCGAGGCCGTCGCGCTGGACCTCGCGGCCGGGACGGTCGCAGTGCGCGGCGCCGACGGGGAGCCATCGGATCTCGGCTTCGACCGCCTGGTGGTCGCCACCGGAGCGGCCCCGGTTCGCCTCGACCTGCCGGGTGCCGACGCCGCGGGCATCCACGGCGTGCAGTCGCTCCAAGACGGTTGCGACCTGATCGACCGGCTCACCGCCGGGCCGCGCTCGGCGGTGATCGTCGGTGGTGGCTACATAGGCGTGGAGATGGCGGAGGCCTGTCTGCGCCGGAAGCTCACCACCACGCTGCTCGACTCAGCCGCCGAGCCGATGCGCACGCTTGACCCCGAGCTGGGGGCTCGGGTGCGGGAGGCGATGACCGCGATGGGCATCGACGTGCGGACCGGTGTCGCGGTCAACGGGTTCGAGACGTCGCACACCGGCGGGGTGCGTGCGGTGTCGACCGACGACGGTGAGATCGACGCGGACGTGGTGATCCTGGCGCTGGGAGTGCGTCCGCGCAGCGAGCTCGCCCGCGGGGCCGGCCTGCCGTTGGGGGCAGCTGGCGGCATGCGTACGGATGCGTCGATGGCCGTGGACGGCCACCCGCATCTCTATGCCGCCGGCGACTGCGTGGAGTCCTGGGACCGGGTGCGCCAGAGCTGGGTCCACGTCCCGCTGGGCACCCATGCCAACAAGCAGGGCCGGGTCGCCGGACTGAACCTGGCCGGTGGCCGCGCGCGCTTCCCCGGCATCGTGGGCACGGCCATCACCAAGGTTTGCGACCTGGAGATTGCCCGCACTGGCCTGAGCGAAGGTCAGGCGCGGGACGAGGGGTTCGACGCCGTGGCGGCCACGATCACTACGACGAACATGGCCGGCTACCTGCCAGCCGCCGAGCCGATGACGGTGAAGATGGTCGCCGAACGCGCCAGCCGGCGGCTCCTGGGCGCGCAGATCGTCGGTCGGGTCAGCGCTGGTCTTCGTATCGACACCTGCGCGTTGGCCCTGTGGACTCGGCTGACCGTCGACGAGTTGGCCTTCACCGACCTGGCCTATGCACCGCCGTTCTCTTCGGTGTGGGATCCGGTGCAGGTCGCCGCCCGCGCCGTGGCCACGGCGCTGGACGGCTGAGCGCCGTGGCCACGGCGCTGGACGGCTGAGCAGCGGTGGCAGCCCTCCGAGGCGGCTGGTAGTTTGCCCGAGTCGGGTTCGCCCGGCACACTGCACAGCCTTCGCAGGGGAAGCCGGTCGAACTCCGGCACTGACCCGCAGCCGTAGCCGGTGGCAGTCCACCGGAAGTCGGAATGCCTGCGCGGGCGGAGCGGCTCCACACTGTCGAGGTCTACAGGCCGGAGCCAGGGTCCGGACCTCCGGCTGCTGGCGCCTCCTGCGACCGCTCACCGGAAGGCACCTGCCCATGCCACCCTTCTCCTTGCCACTGGCGGCGGTCACCACCGTCGCGCTGCTCGCCACCGCGGCGCCATCGGTGGGTGCGTCGGCACCAGCCCATCCCGCCCGCGCAGCCCATCCCACCGGCGCAGCGAGGCCCGCCAAGGCGGCCAGCGCCGCTCGCTGGCAGTCCGGTGAGCTGGTCAGGAACCGCATTCCGGCCGGCTACGACCCGGCCAAGACCGACTGGGGGCTGACGGTTGACACGCTGATCGCGCTGGCCGCGGACGGCCACCACCCCAGGCGGGTCGTCAAGGTCACCAGGGTCCTGGCCCACCACGTACCGGCCTACACGGGTCGAGGCAGCGAGCGCTACTCCGGCGCCTCGGCCAAGCTGCTGCTCGCGGCCAAGATCGCCCGCCGGGACGTGCGCAGCTTCCGCGGGCACAACCTGCGTAGACGCGTGCTCGCGCTCGTCTCGGACGCCGGCCGGCTCCGGGACCAGTCCAAGTACGGAGACTTCAGCAACGTCTTCGGACAGTCCTACGGCGTGCTGGGCCTGGCGCGCACTGGAGGCGTCCCCGACCAGGTCGTGCACTACCTCCTGCGGCAGCGCTGCACGGCCGGTTACTTCCGGATCGAGGAGGGTGCCACGACCTGCACCACCGCTTCGGGTGCACCGGACGTCGACGCGACCGCCCTGGCGCTGCAGGCCATGATCACCGCCACGGCCCACGGCGCCCGCGTGCCTGGGCGTCTCGTGCGCGGAACCGTGGCCTGGCTGGTCCGCCACCAGCGAGACAGTGGCGGCTTCACCGGTGGGGCAGGCACCGCAGGGGTCAACGCCAACAGCACCGGACTGGCTGCGCAGGCACTGGCCGCCACGCGCCGCGCGCCGGCGCTCGCTCGCGCCCAGGCGTTCCTGGCCAGGTTGCAGCTGACCAGGAGCCGGGTGGCCGGCACGCCGGCGCATGGTGAGGTGGGAGCCATCGCGTACGACCGCGCGGCCCTGCGCGACGCGCTGGCACACGGGATATCCGACTCGGGGCGCGACCAGTTCCGGCGTTCGACGGCGCAGGCCCTACTCGGCTTCGCTGCCAAGCCGCTCGGCACGCTACTGGCACCACGGCCGTGACTCGCCGGCTGCCGGCGGCGCTGGCGCTGGTTGCAGCTGTGTGCTGGTCGCTCGGGGGCCCCGCCACAGCTGTGACCTTGCCCGCGGCCAGCACTGCGCGTAATTCCTCGGCTGATTCCGCGGCCGGTGAGTGCACCGGACCCGAGGGAGTCTCTGTGGTCGTCGACTTCACCGACCTCGGCGGTGACGTGGTCGTGCGTTGCGTGGTCGGTCCGCTGCCGGATGGGATGACCGGTCTGGCAGCGCTGCGTGCTGCTGGTTTCACGGTCACCGGGACCGCGCGCTGGGGCGACGCGTTCGTGTGCCGGATCCAGGGGCGCCCCGCGGCGAGCGAGTCGTTGTCGTTCACCGGGAACTCCGACTATCACGAGGTCTGCGGCAACACACCACCTCCCCAGGCGTACTGGGGCTACTGGTACGCCGCAGACGGCGGCACGTGGCAGAGCAGCAGCTTGGGAGCCAGCAGCCGGCAGGTGGTCGAGGGGGGTTTCGAAGGCTGGGCGTTCTCGCTCGACCACACGACCGGCGCCAACCCGGCGCCGCGCTACCCGCCCAGTCGGCCGGGTCCGGCATCGCCGCCACCAACCACGGCACCGACAACGGCACCGGCGCCCGCGCCGACCACGACGCCAACAACGGCACCCACCACGGCTCCCACGACGACGCCCACGACGACGCCCACCACGGCTCCCACTACGACGCCGCCGACCACAAAGGCGCTGACCACCAGGCCCTCCAGGGTGCCGACCGCCAAGGCACCGACCGCCAAGGCACCGACCGCCAAGGCACCGACCGCCAAGGCACCGGGCACCGAGACCCCGACGACTACGACGCCCCCCGGCGGCAAGCACCCCCCGGCACCCTCGCCCTCCTCCGGGCCTGCCCCTGGCGGGAGCTCCGGCGGAGGCGGCTCCGGGCCGGCGCATCCGCACGCCGCTGGTCGGGGCCACCACAAGGCGCCCGGCGCCGGAGCGGCCTCGCCACGGGCAGGTGCGCCCGGCGAAACTCCTGGCGCAGTCACCGGTGAGCTGCCGAGCGTGGCCGGTGCCGCGCAGACCGGCAGCGCGACCAACACGTTGATCGGCGTCGGACTGGTCGCCCTGCTCGGTGCGGCCGGAGCTGCCGTCGCATGGCGCCGGAGGCGAGCCGGCCAGTGATCAGCCGGCCCGCCACCTGGCTCCCGCGGACCCTGCACCCGGTGGCCTGGTGGTTGTGGGCCCTCGCGCTGGCCACGGTCGCCAGCGCGACCACCAACCCGCTTCTGTTGCTGCTGGTGGTCGCCGTGTGCGCGGTCGTGGTTGCGGCCCGCCGCACCGAAGCACCGTGGGCACTGGCGTTCCGGCTCTACGTGGTCGCCGGCGTCCTCGTCGTGGCGTTGCGCGTCGCCTTCCGGGTCGTGCTGGGTTCGGGCACGGGGACCACCGTGCTGCTGGAGCTTCCTGAGGTGCCGCTGCCGCACTGGGTGGCCGGCATCACCCTGCTGGGTCCGGTGACGGCCGAGTCGCTGCTCGGCGGCGCCTACGACGGTCTCCGCCTGGCGACCATGCTCATCTGCGTCGGCGCGGCCAACGCGCTGGCCAACCCCAAGCGGCTGCTCAAGGCGCTGCCACCGGCGCTGCATGAGGTCGCCGCCTCCGTCGTCGTGGCCCTGTCGGTGTTCCCCCAGCTGGCCGAGAGCGTCGTGCGGGTCGGTCGCGCCCGCTCCCTGCGGCTGGGCGGGACTCGACGCTCGGCGCTGCGGTCCGTCGTCGTGCCGGTGCTCGAGGACGCCCTCGACCGCTCGCTGCTGCTCGCGGCGTCCATGGACGCCCGCGGCTACGGCCGGACCGGCTCGGTGTCGCGGCGTACGCGGTGGGGGACCGGCGCCCTCATGGTCGGTGGGCTACTGGGCATCCTGGTAGGCGTCTACGGCGTGCTCGACCCCACCACGTCGCCCCTGCTGCGGGCCCCGATGCTGGCCGCCGGCCTGGTGGTGGGCCTGGCGGGACTGGCCCTGTCGGGCCGAGTCGTGCAGCGCAGTGTGCACGCGCCCGACCGATGGCGCGCTGCGGAGCTGCTCACCGTTGCGAGCGGGTCGGTCGCCGCTGCCGCCACGCTCCTGGCCGGCGCACCTCAGCTGTACCCGTCGCTGGAACCCCTGAGCTGGCCGCAGCTGCCGGTGGTCCCGACCGCCGGTCTCCTCGTCGCGCTCCTGCCGGCCGTGCTGACGCCACCGGCGTCGTCGGCCCGTCGGCCGGCGCTGGCAGCGCCGCGGGTGCGCGCATGATCGAGCTGGCGTCCTTCGGCATCCAGTACCCCGGCGCCGCGACGGCTGTGCTGCGCCAGGTCGACCTGCACATCGACGAGGGGGAGCTCGCGCTGGTCGCTGGGCACACCGGCACCGGGAAGTCCACGCTGCTGAGGGCGCTGAACGGGCTGGTTCCGCACTTCACCGGTGGGCACGTCGAGGGCCGGGTGCGCGTGTGCGGCGTCGACACACGCACCACCGCGCCGCGCGAGCTCGCGCACCTGGTCGGCTACGTGGGCCAGGATCCGCTGGCGGGTTTCGTCACCGACTCGGTCGAGGAGGAGCTGGCGTACGGCATGGAGCAGCAGGCCGTCGCGCCGCGCACCATGCGCCGCCGGATCGAGGAGACACTGGACCTGCTCGGCATCGCCGCGCTGCGGGACCGCCCGCTGAGGACCCTGTCCGGTGGGGAGCAGCAGCGGGTCGCCATCGGGGCAGCCTTGACCCTGCACCCCCAGGTGCTGGTGCTCGACGAGCCGACGTCGGCGCTCGACCCGACTGCGGCGGAGGACGCACTGAGCGCCGTCCTGCGCCTCGTGCACGACCTCGGGCTGACCGTCGTCGTCGCCGAGCACCGACTCGAGCGGATCGTCCACTACGCGGACCGGCTCGTGCTGGTGCACGGCGACGGGCGAGCCACCTCGGGTGCGCCCGCCGAGCTGCTCATCGACTCCCCGGTGGCACCACCGGTGGTGCAGCTGGGCCGGCTGGCCGGTTGGCGGCCGCTGCCGTTGTCGGTGCGCGACGCCCGCCGCTCGGCCGGCCCGCTGCGTACCGCCCTGGTGGGGACATCCGTGCCCCCCGTTCGCGGGGTAGCTCCGGACGGGCGGTTGAGCACGCCGCAGCTCCGGATCGAGGTCTCGGGACTGGTCGTCCGGCACGGCGGCGTCTTCGCCCTGCGCGGGGTCGGGTTGACCGCGACCGCCGGAGAGGTGGTGGTCGTGATGGGCCGCAACGGGTCGGGCAAGTCCAGCCTGCTCTGGGCGTTGCAGGGCGGGTTGGACCACGACGGCGGCCGGGTGCTGGTCGACGGACGGGACCCCAACCGGCTGTCCCGCCGGGAGGTGCGGAGCCTGGTCGCCCTGGTGCCCCAGACCGCCGCGGATCTGCTGTACCTCGACACCGTTCGTGCGGAGTGTCGACAGGCCGACCTGGAGAGCTCGGTCCGGCCCGGCACCTGTCGGCGGCTCCTCGAGTCGCTGTTGGGTGGCGGTGCCGGTGGCGCTGGCGGTGCCCATGGCGCCGGGTCGATCGACGACGACACTCATCCGCGCGACCTCTCCGAGGGACAACGGCTGCTGCTGGTGCTGGCCGTGCAGATCGCGGGCGCGCCGGGCGTGGTGCTCCTGGACGAGCCGACCCGGGGTCTGGACTACGGCGCCAAGGCGCGCCTGTGCTCGGTGGTCACCTCGCTGGCCGGCCAGGGCGGCACGGTCGTGATCGCCACCCACGACGTGGAGTTCGCGGCCGCGGTCGCCGACCGGGTCGTGGTGCTCGCCGACGGTGACGTGGTTGCCGACGGTCCGGCCGTCGAGGTGCTCGTAGCGTCGCCCACGTTCGCCCCGCAGACAGCGAAGATCCTCGGACCGGCGCCGTGGCTGACCGTCGGCCAGGTTGCGGCTGCACTGGGCGTTGCCGCTGCACTCGACGCCGAGTTGGCGCGGGAGCCGTCCACATGAGCGGCGAGATCCGTACCCGCGACATCGGGTCCGGCCGGCGGCCGCTGGCCTCGGCGCCTCCGGCGACTGCGACCGCCGACGGGCGGGCGTTCCGGATCAGGCACCGGTCGGCCGCGGTCCTGGCTGTCGCCTCGGCCGGCGGGTTGGCGATGTTCTGCTGGCCGCTGCTCGCCAGCGGGACCCCCGACGGCCTCGCACACCGCACCGACGCGCCGTTCGTCTTCGTCCTCGTGCTGCCGTTGTTGGTCGCGATCGTGCTCGCCGAGATCCTCGACGGTGGCCTGGACGCCAAGGCGGTGGCAATGCTCGGGGTGTTGTCGGCGGTCAACGCCGCTCTGCGCCCCATCGGTGGGGGGACGGCCGGGGTGGAGACCGTCTTCTTCCTGCTGGTGCTGGCCGGGCGGGTCTTCGGTGCCGGGTTCGGCTTCGTGCTGGGTTGCACCTCGCTGTTCGCCTCGGCACTCCTCACCGCCGGGGTAGGACCCTGGCTGCCCTTCCAGATGCTGGCGTCGGCGTGGGTGGGCCTGGGCGCCGGGCTGTTGCCTCGTCGCGTCCACGGCCGCGCCGAGATCGCCATGTTGGCTGCCTACGGTGTGTTCGCCGCCTATGCCTTTGGCTTCCTGATGAACCTGTGGGCCTGGCCGTACGCCGTGGGCAGTGGCACCGACCTGTCGTTCGACCCGACGGTGTCCGTGGGCGCGAACCTGCACCGGTTCGTGGTCTACACGCTGGCCACGTCGACGCTCGGCTGGGACACCGGACGGGCGGTGACCAGTGCGGCGGCGATCGTGCTGCTCGGTCCGGCGGTGCTGGCGATCCTGCGTCGGGCCACCCGGCGGGCCTCCTTCGGCGCCCCGGTCACGACTGGCTGACTGTCCCGCCTGGCTGAGGGCAGCGCGGGCCGGGATGACGCGCCGGAGCACCTGCCGGGATACTGAGGTACCGGCCCGTCCGCCGATCCTCAGGAGCTGTCATGCCCGTCGCCACACCCGAGGTCTACGCCGAGATGCTGGACCAGGCCAAGCGCAGGTCGTTCGCCTATCCCGCGATCAACGTCACCTCGTCGCAGACGCTCAACGCCGCGCTGCGCGGCTTTGCCGAGGCCGGCAGCGACGGGATCGTACAGGTCTCGACCGGCGGTGCGGAGTTCCTGTCGGGGGCCACGATCAAGGACATGGTCAGCGGCTCGATGGGTTTCGCGGCCTATGCCGAGGAGGTGGCCAAGAAGTACCCGGTCCATGTGGCGCTGCACACCGACCACTGCCCCAAGGACAAGCTGGACGGCTTCGTACGCCCGCTGCTCGAGCTGTCGCAGCAGCGCGTCGACGCGGGCGGGCTGCCGTACTTCCAGTCGCACATGTGGGACGGCTCCGGTGTGCCGCTCGAGGAGAACCTGCAGATCGCCAAGGAGCTGTTGGCGAAAGCCGCTGCGGCGCGGGTGATCCTCGAGATCGAGGTCGGTGTGGTGGGCGGTGAGGAGGACGGTGTTGTCGGCGCAATGGACGAGAAGCTCTACACCACGCCGGAGGACGCGCTGGCCACCGCGGACGCCCTGGGCCTGGGGGAGCAGGGCCGCTACCTGACCGCGCTAACCTTCGGCAACGTGCACGGGGTCTACAAGCCTGGCAACGTCAAGCTGCGCCCGGAGATCCTCAAGGCGGCGCAGGAGGCGGTGGCCGCCAAGTACGGCAAGCAGCAGCCGTTCGACCTGGTCTTCCACGGCGGCTCGGGATCGACCGCGGAGGAGATCTCCGCCGCAGTCGACTACGGCGTGGTCAAGATGAACGTGGACACCGACATGCAGTACGCATACACCCGGGCCGTTGCGGGACACATGTTCACCAACTACAGCGGCGTGCTGAAGGTCGACGGCGAGATGGGGGACAAGAAGCTCTACGACCCGCGGGCATGGGGCCGGGCCGCCGAGGAGTCGATGGCCAAGCGGGTCACCCTCGCCTGCGAGAACCTGCGCTCGGCCGGCACCTCCGTCGGGAGCTGACCCCCGGTGCCACGGCGGGTGCGCCCTGCCGTTCCCTTCCGCACGGCGCGGTGGTGAAGGCAAGGGGGCGGAGGAGGAGCCGGGCTCGCGCTTGCGGCAGACTGCGTGGGATGGCATCCGAGAACCTGCTGGGCGGACCGCCCGAGACGCTGCTGCCCGACGACCCAGCCGCCGCTCTGCTCGCCGGGGACGCAAGCGCCGACTCCGCGGCACGCGGCTACCCGGCGTCGAGCCTGCCCTGGGCGGTGCTGGCCGAACAGGCGCTCGCCGAGGGGCGCGACGTCGAGGCCTACGCCTACGCGCGTACTGGCTATCACCGAGGGCTGGACGCCCTGCGACGCAACGGCTGGCGGGGGTTCGGCCCCGTTCCATGGTCCTGCAACGGCAACCAGGGCTTCCTGCGGGCGTTGGCCGCGCTGACCCTCGCCGCCGACCGGATCGGTGACGAGGCCGAAGCGGTGCGCGGCCGGGAGTTCCTGCGCGACTGCTCGCCGCAGGCGTACGCGGCGCTGCTCGGCGACTGAGCCGGCTCACCGCTGAACCGGCAGGGAAGCGGCACGACGGAAACCGCAGCTGGCATGCAGCAGCGGCCGTGGCGCCGGAATCGTCCCCTGCCTCGATTCCGGATCCGCGGCCGCGCGAGTGCATTGTGGCATGCGTTCGCTGCATCCGTCACGGCTTTCCAGACCGGCGGGGACGAACCGGCACAAACGCCATGCGGTGCGGAATCCGCAGTCGGCCGCGAGAGCGCGGTTCCGCGCACACTTCTGGCTGATTTGGGTTAGCAGTCGGCCGCCGCGCCCAACCTGCCCAGCAGCCGACGGCCCGTGAGCTGCGGAATCCGTCGTCTGCACCGTTGCCTGCACCGTCGCCTGCGCCGTTGTCTGCCCATGAGTCTGGTGCCGTCAGCGCAAGAACGACCACGCGTTCGGCACGAGCTCCCACGACTGCTGGTGCCGCGGGCCGGCCAGCTCGCCGTCGGTGTTGGTCCAGAAC
>JBBSGC010000056.1:0-12151 GCA_038254525.1 Propionibacteriales bacterium
CGCCCGCGGAGTCCACGACGCGTCGACGGCGGAGCTGGCGGTGGCGCTCATGCTTGCGTCGCTGCGCGGGATCCCCGACTTCGTCCGGGCGCAGGACGACGGCCGGTGGATGCATGACACCCGACCGGCGCTGGCTGACCATCGGGTGTTGATCGTCGGCTACGGGAGCATCGGCGCTGCCCTCGAACGGCGGCTGCAGGGCTTCGAGTGCGACGTCGCGCGCGTCGCCCGCCGGCCGCGCGACCGCGTGCACGGCTGGGCAGAGCTGCCGGAGCTGCTGCCGAAGGCCGACGTCGTGGTGCTGCTTGTGCCGCTCACCGAGCAGACCACCCGGCTCGTCGACGAGGACTTCCTCGGCCGGATGCAGGACGGGGCGCTGCTGGTCAACGTGGCCCGCGGCAAGGTGGTCGATACCCAGGCGCTGTCAGCTGAGTGCGGCGCCGGGCGGCTGCGCGCCGCGCTCGATGTGACCGACCCCGAGCCGCTGCCTCCCGAGGACCCGCTGTGGCGCTGTCCGGGAGTGCTGATCAGCCCGCACGTCGGTGGCGCGACGACGGCCATGCGGCCGCGCGTCAACGCGCTGATCCGAGACCAGCTGCGCCGCTACGTCGCCGGGGAGCCGCTGGTCAACGTCGTGGCACCGGACCCGGGGAGTGGCTGAGCCTCCTCGGTGGCGGATCAGCCGGTCGTCGCCGCCGGGTCCCTGAGCGCCCACCGGATCGTGGCCGTCGACGCGACGCCTGCGGCGCGCACCAGCGTCGACTCCGCCACCGGCAGCAAGGGCAGTCGCAGCGGCCATCGGGTCCACCACGGCATCAGGCCGACCGCGGCACTGGCCAACAGCGCGTAGCCCGGCCGCGCCGGGACCGGCAGTGGAGGAGTGAGCAGCATGAACCGGGCTGCCTCGCGGGCCTGGCGGGTGCCTCGCAGCTCGGGGCGGCGGTCGGCCAGCGCCTGGCGCAGCTCGGCCGTCGTGGTCGGCAGCTCATCGGCGCCCAGTGCCGAAGCGACCCGGCCGACCTGGCGAACGTACTCGTCGGCGGCGTCCGGGCTGAGCGGGCGGGCGCCGTAGCGCTGGTGTGCTGCCAGGAAGGAGTCGACCTCGGCCAGGTGCACCCAGGACAGCAGGTGGGGGTCGGACGCGACGTAGGGCACCCCGTCGTCGGTCACCCCTTGCACCCGGTCGTGGATCCGGCGTACGGCGGCGACGGCCGCCTCGGCGTCAGCAGCAGAACCGAACGTCGTGACCGCGAGGAACGTGCTCGTGCGCTGCAGCCGGCCCCACGGGTCACCCCGGTAGCCGGAATGACCGGCCACGGCCGCCATCGCCACCGGGTGCAGCGACTGCAGGAGCAGAGCGCGGATGCCGCCGACGAACATCGACGCGTCCCCGTGAACTGTCCGGATCGGACTGTCCGGCTCGAACCAGCGCGGGCCGTCGGCGTGGTGGATCCGGTCGCGCCGCTGCGGCCCCTCCGCGCCGGCCACCCGCTCGAAGAGCATCGAGCTCAAGCGGGACCGCACCTGTTCCAACGGGGACGTCATGTGCCAATCGTCGCCCAGCTTGTGGGCGCGCACATCTCGGCGTGCCCTCGCCCACCAGAGCTGGTCCGTCGATTGCGAGAGTCACTCGGCGTTGTCCGGGCGGAGCCCCCTGATCAGCCGGTCGACGATGTCCCGCTCGCTGTCGTAGTAGGCCAGCCCCCACTCCGCAACCATCGCGGGATAGCGCAGCGCCGGCGGGTCACCGAGGCTGTCCCGGACCGCCTGGAGGTCCGCGCGCCGGTCGGCGAGGCCCTGCCGGTAGGAGTCGAGCAGCTCGCCCGCGGCCTGCTCGCCCAGCAGCTGGCCCATCATCAGCCGCATGGCCACCGGGTGCTTCAGGACCGGGAAGTCGACGGGCGCCGCGGACAGCCAGCTGCGCAGGGCGCGGACACCGGACTCGTTGATCCGGTAGCGGCGCGTGGTCCGGCGCCCGGCACGGTCGTGGTCGGCGGTCAGATGGCCACGTCGCGCCAGCCGCGCCAGCTCGGAGTAGACCTGGCTCATCGCCGGGGAGACCCAGTAGAAGCGCAGCGTGCGATCGGCCCGCAACTTGAGCTCGTAGCCGGTCAGCCCGGCGTTGTCGGTGCTGTCGCCGAGCATCAGGAGCCCGAGCAGCGCGTACGACGTGGGCGACAGCTCGGCGGGCATGGACAACACCCTAGTATTCCTGTTAGGAATAGCGCACACCTGACAAGGGAGGACGACCAGATGAGTCGGAGCGTGAGGGCAATGGTCAGTGACCCGGGCTCGCAAGCTGGGCGGCGCCGTGCGGCCGCAGGGCGGAGTGCCTCATGAGTGAGGCGGTGCTCATGGTCGGCACCCGCAAGGGACTGTGGATCGGCCGCTCCGACGCGAGCCGTCGACAGTGGTCATGGGACCCGCCGCGCTTCTTGATGGAGGAGGTCTACGCGGTCGGCATCGACGACCGGGGTGGGTCTCCGCGATTGTTCGCAGGTCCGAAGAGCTGGCACTACGGGCCGCAGCTCGTGTGGTCCGACGACCTCGGCGAGACGTGGAGCGAGACGCCCAACGGCGCGGTCCGGTTCCCCGAGGACACCGACGCGGCCTTGGAGAACGTCTGGCACATCCGCCCCGGCACCCCGGAGGAGCCGGACGTCGTCTACGCCGGCACCCAGCCGTCTGCACTGTTTCGGTCCACCGATCGGGGCGAGAGCTTCGAGATGGTGCGGTCTTTGTGGGACCACCCGCATCGCACCCAGTGGGGTGCCGGGTTCGGCGGTCAGGCCATCCATTCGATCGTCCCGCACGGCGAGGACACAGCTCGGATGGCCGTCGCGATGTCGACCGGAGGGGTGTACCGCACCTTGGACGGTGGTCAGACCTGGTCGCCGGCGAATGTCGGGATCAAGGCAGAGTTCATGCCTGACCCCTGGCCGGAGTTCGGTCAGTGCGTGCATCGCATCGCCGCCCATCCGTCCGCGCCGGAGCGCATGTACGCACAGAATCACGGCGGCGTCTATCGCACCGACGACGGCGGGGACACGTGGACCTCGATCGCCGACGGGCTGCCGAGCGACTTCGGGTTCACCATGGTCGTGCACCCGCACCAGCCGGAGACGATCTTCACCTTCCCGCTCGACGGCGCCATCGACCGCAATCCGCCGCAGGCCAAGGCCCGGGTCTGGCGCTCCGAGGATGCCGGGGAGACCTGGCGCGAGCGTGGCGAGGGACTGCCCGACCACTTCTACGCGGCGGTCATGCGCGACGCGATGTGCACGGACTCCACCGACCCGGCCGGTGTCTACTTCGGCGCACGAGACGGCTCGGTGTTCGCCAGCAACGACGAAGCCGAGAGCTGGACCATGGTCGCCCAGCATCTGCCGGACGTGCTCAGTGTGCGGGCCGCCGTGCTGGGGTGACGGTGCTGGGGTGACGGTGCTGGGGTGACGGTGCTCCCGCTGATCGAGGGGGAGCCGCCAGGTTGCCGCATTGATTCCCAGTATCAACCCTCTAGCATTGATCTTAGGGAATCAACCCTCTACCGCCGGAGCGCACCAATGTTCGTGCTCACCATCGACCAGCGCGAGAGCCGCAAACAAGCCGACCACGTGCCGCGAGTGCTTGCCGAGCTGGCCGCCGCGATCGCTCCGGCGCTGCCCTTCGAACGTACGGCCGGTGACGAGGTGCAAGGCGTACTAACCGCTCCCGACGACGTCGTCGGCGTTGCCCTGCGGCTGCAACGCGGCGGCGGCTGGTGGGTAGGGGTGGGCATCGGCGCCGTCGAGACGCCGCTGCCGGCCAGCGCCCGAGAGGGGCGCGGCGAGGCGTATCGCAATGCGCGCACCGCTGTGGAGTCGGCGAAGTCCAACTCCAGCGGGCTGGCGGTAGTGGGCGGCCCCCTGGCAACCCACGTCGAGGCGGCGCTGTGGCTGCTGGCGACACTTCTGCATCGGCGAACACCACCAGGCTGGCAGGTGGTTGACGCAATGCGCGGGCGCCGCCTGCAGATCGACGTGGCCCGCGAGCTGGGGATCAGCGCGCAGGCGGTGAGCCGTCGGCTCCAGGTGGCCGGCTGGACCGAGGAGCGGCGTGGTCGCGAGCTGGCCGCATGGCTGCTCGCACAGGCCGACGGGGAGCCGGCGTGACCTACTTCGTGCTCACGATCGGCTCTGCGGTGCTCTCCGTGCTGGGCTTGGCCTTCACCGGCCCCAGCCGTACGACCGGAGCCAAGGGTGCGGAGTCGGGGCAGCTCCGCACCCTGCTGGCCGCAGTGCTGACCGCCGGCCTGGGCACGGCCGTGGTTGCGAGGCTCTTCGAGGGCCGGCTCGACGGCAGCCAGTCCCCGTTGCTGGTGCTGTTCGCCGGCGTCCTCGCGGTGTGCGGCGGCAGCCTGGCCGCCACCGCGGTTTTCGACCTGGTGGCGGCCGAGGACCCGGCCGCCTCGGTGCACCGAGCCGCCACGGTGCTGCGCGGTGGCGCCTGGATCGGCGCGCTGGAGCGGCTTGCCGTGTTCGTCTCTCTCCTCGCGCATCTGCCCGAGGGTGTTGCCGTGGTGCTGGCCGTCAAGGGGCTCGGCCGCTATCCCGAGCTGCGCGCCGAGGGTGCCAAGGACCGCAGTGGCGCCGGTGAACGGTTCATCATCGGGACCATGGTCAGCCTCATCTGGGCGGCCGCCGGTGCGTATCTCGCGCTGGGCGCCTCCTGAGTCGGCGCTGAGTCGGCGCTGAGTCGGCACTGAGTCGGCACTGGGTCAGCACTGAGCCGGCACCGCTGGCGGGCGAACCGGCGCACCCGCCCCCGGTGACCCTCCCAAGTGGGGCATGATGCGCAGATGGGCACCGGCGACCGCTCGGGGGAGCGGTCATGACGGCGCCCATGACGGCACCCTTGACGGCGCCCATGACGCTGCCCATCGTGCTCGTGCTGCTCACCGGCGTCGCGTTTCTCGTCGCTCTGTTGACCCAGGTGCTTCCGATGGCGCCGGGCCGCAGGCAATACGCCGGCGCGGTGCTTGCCTGGGGGGCGCTGCTCGTCGCGGCCAACGTGGTGCGCTGCTCCGGCTCGGCGCTGGGCCCTGGCCGCGACGGGGTGCTGCTGACGCTGCTGGCCGGCTTCGTGGCCGTGCAGCTTGCCTGCCTGCGCATGGTGCACGACGCCTGGGTGGAGCTGGCCCTCGACGCCTGGCTGATCGGGGGCAGCATTACCGTGCTGATCTGGGCGGTGCCGCTGCTCGTCGGATCCCCGCAACCGGTCACTCCGGCTCTTGCCGACGTCGCGCACCTGGCCGTCACGGCGTGGTTCGTTGCCGTGCTCCTCCGGTCGCTGCTCTCCCGGATGGCGCCGACCCGGTTGGCGGTAGCCGCGCTCGCGGGTTTCTGCTTGCTGTACCTGGGCGGCAGCGTGCTGCTGTTCCTCGTCACGCTGGGGATCGCCGTGCCGACCGGAACCGGACCGGTGCTGGTCGGCGCGTCCTTCGCCGTCCTCGCTGCCGCCACGCCGCTGATTCCGAGACTTCGACCCGACCCCCATCTCCGGCGGTCATGGCTCTGGCTAAACCTGCCCTACCTGGTCGGGCTGGTCAGCGCCCCGGTCGCGCTGGTGGCACTGCTGCGGGACGGGGTCGTGCGGGACGCCCTCTATCCGGGGTTGTGCGCAGCGTGTGTGGTGGCGCTCGGTTCGCGGCAGGTCCTCACCTCGACGGCAAACGACCGGCTGCTCGAGCAGATGGCCGAACGCGAGCGCAGGTACCGCTCGCTGGTGCAGGACTCCAGCGACGTGATCATGATCGCCTCCCAGGCCGGCCGTCTCGACTACGTCAGTCCGGCGGCTCGCCACGTCCTCGGCGCTCCGGCCGAGTCCATGGTCGGGCGCCCGGTGAGCGAGGTGCTGGGGGTGTCGCAGCTGGCGCTGGACCGGGCCGTTCGCAAGGTGCTGGACGCGGAGGGGCCGGCGCGGCTGGGGGGGTGGGTCGAGATAGCGGGGTCGCGCAGCTATCTCGAGTCGTTGCTGTCGATTCGTGGAGACAAGGTCCTGCTCAACGTCCGTGACGTTACGGAGCGGGCCGAGCTGCGGGAACGACTGCACGAGATGGCCTACTCGGACTCACTGACCGGTCTGCTGAACCGAAGCCGGTTCTCCACGGTGCTGTCCGAGGCCATCAGCGGGTGGCGGGCCAACCCAGCTGCGTACTGTCCGGCGCTGCTCTTCCTCGATCTCGACGACTTCAAGAGGGTCAACGATGCTGCCGGGCACGCCGTCGGCGACACCGTGCTCCGCGACGTGGCCGAACGGCTGCGGGCCGCCGTGCCGCACCGGGCAGTGCTCGGCCGGATCGGCGGCGACGAGTTCGTTGTCCTGCTGCTCGACCGGCTTCCCGGCGCCGTCGATGCGGTGGCCGAGGCGATCGTCTCGGCCGTGGCGGCCCCCTTCAAGAAGCAGCACGCGACGTTCGTCGTCGGAGCCAGCGTGGGGATCGCCTACGCCAAGGACGCCGCCGACGCTGGAGATCTCCTACGCCATGCGGACCTGGCAATGTACGCCGCGAAGCGCCAGCGGCGTTCGTGGCTGAGCTTCGAGCCGGCCATGCACGAGGCCGCTGTGCGCCGTGCTGAGGGGGACCGGCTCTATGCCGCGGCTCTGGACCAGTCACGGGTCGAGCTGCACTACCAGCCATTGGTGGAGCTCGACCGCGGCCAGCCGGTGGGGTTCGAGGCGCTGCTCCGCTGGCGGGACGCCTCGGGCACGCTTTCGGCTCCGCGTGGGCTGCTGGAGTACGCCGAGCGCACCGGGCGCATGCACTCGCTCTCGTCGTGGGTCATCGGTGCCGCACTCGACCAGGTGCAGTCGTGGCGCGGCGGCGTGGGCCTGGTCCCGGTCGCGGTCAACTTGGCGCCGGTCGAGCTGCTGCGCCCGGGCCTGGTCTCGCTGATTCGGGACGCCTTGGCCGCTCGTGGGTTGCCGCCCTCGTCGCTGACCATCGAGATCACCGAGGAGGTGCTCCTGCAGCAGCCGGATCGGGCCATCCGGGTGATCGGGGATCTGCGGGCTCTGGGGGCGCGGGTGGCCATCGACGACTTCGGCACCGGCTTCTCGTCGTTGGCATACCTGGTCGACCTGCCCGTCGACGTGCTCAAGATCGACGGCAGCTTCGTGCAGGCGCTGCCGCGTAACGCGGTGGCTCGGATCGTCGTGGCCCGCGTCGTCGACATCGCCCGCGACATCGGGCTCGACGTGGTGGCCGAGGGCGTCGAGACCGCAGAGCAGTGGCACCTGCTGTGCGGGCTCGGCGACTTCTACGCCCAGGGCACGTTGTTCGCCGGAGCGGTGCCCGCAGACGAGGCAGCGGCGATGATGGCGCGGCCCAAGGGAGCGGCCTGACCAAGGGAACCGACGAGCACGACACCGACGTGCATGTCACCGACAAGCATGTCACCGGCGAGGAGGGCCTTCTACCGTGGCGACCTTGTTCCATGACGACCACGCTGACCTCGGCGTGGTCCAGGACCGGCACGTCGCCGTGCTGGGCTACGGCAGCCAGGGGCACGCCCAGGCGCTGTCGCTGCGGGACTCCGGCGTCGACGTCCGGGTGGGACTTCCCGAGGCGTCGGCAAGCCGGGACGCAGCCGAGGCGCAGGGCCTGCGGGTGGTCACTCCCGCGGAGGCGTGTGAGGAGGCGGACCTGATCACGGTGCTCGTGCCCGACCCCGTGCAGCGCCGCCTCTACACCGAGGCGGTGTTGCCCAACCTGGTCCCTGGTGACGCGCTGCTGTTCAGCCACGGCTTCAGCATCCGCTTCGGCTACATCGTGGCGCCGGAGGGCGTCGACGTGGTCCTGGTCGCGCCCAGGGCGCCGGGAGATCTCGTGCGCCGCGAGTACGTGGACGGACGGGGCGTACCGGTGCTCGTGGCGGTCGAGGTGGATGCGACCGGTCGGGCGTGGGAGCTGGCGCTGTCCTATGCGAAGGCAATCGGCGGCCTGCGAGCCGGGGCGATCAGCACCACGTTCAGCGAGGAGACCGAGACCGACCTGTTCGGCGCCCAGGCGGTGCTGCGTGGTGGGGTCCGCGAGCTGGTCATGAAGGGCTTCGAGACCTTGACCGAGGCCGGCTACCAGCCAGAGGTTGCCTTCCTCGAGTGCCTCAACGAGCTCAAGCAGGTCGTGGACCTGATGTCCATGGGCGGCCTCGCCAGCCGGCGACGGGGCGACGCCGCCATCGCGGAGTACGGCGGCTACCTCTACGGCCCGAGGGTCGTCGATGGCCGGGTGCGGGCGCACATGAAAGAGGTGCTCGACGAAATCGTCAACGGCACCTTCGCCGAGCGCTACGTCGGCGACCAGGACGCCGGCGCACCAGAGCTCGCCGTGTTGCGGCAGCGCGCCGCTGCGCATCCGATCGAGCAGGTCGGCGGCGAGGTGCGGGCGATGATGGCCTGGCTCGACAACGCCGACAGCGCCGACAGCGCCGACAGCGACGACAGCGACGATGACGAGGGCAGCGCGGCCCGCTGAAGCCCTCGCGGCCGGCCGGCCGCGCTCGTAGGCTGTCCACAACCAAGCACCGAGTCCGAGAAGGCGCCATGAACTGTCCGTGTTGCGGCAATGTGCTGGTGGTGGGCGCCAACGCCTGCGGCTGGTGTGGCGCGGTGCTGCAGCAGGCTCCCTGGTCGCCACCGTGGCAGCCGCCGGCGCCACCGCGCCGGCCGCGCACGCCGTGGGTCGTGGCGGCGGCTCTCGCCACACTGCTCGTGCTGGGTGCCGCCCTGGGGACGGGGTTGGTGCTGCGCTCCACGCACTCCGGAGACCGCACGGCCGTCAGGTCGTCGGCGAGCCCGGCTGCCGGCGACTCCGCGGTGCCGGACGGCGGCGACTTCTCGCAGGTCTACGCCGAGGTCAGCGGAGGCGTCGGACAGGTGCTCGTCAACACCTGCCACGGCGGCTACACCGGATCCGCGTTCCTCGTCAGTCCGACTCTGGTGGCGACAGCGCAACACGTAGTCGGCGGCGCCAGCGACGTGGCGGTCGACTTCGACGGCGTCCACATCGACGCGCAGATCTACGGCGTCGACCTCACCCACGACCTCGCCCTACTGCAGCTGGCGCAGCCCGTCGACGGCCACGTCTTCACGTTCAGCAACACCGATGCCCAGCCGGGTACGCATGTCGCGGCCATCGGCTACCCGCTCGACGAGCCCAAGACCCTGACCGAGGGCACCGTGTCCGGCCTCGGTCGCGACATCTCGACCCAGACCGGCAGCTACACGGGGCTGACCCAGACCGACACCCCGATCAACCCCGGCAACTCCGGTGGCCCGCTGGTCGACTTGTCCGGTCAGGTGATCGGGGTCGCCGACGCGATCCGCACCGACGCCCAGGGCATCGGCTTCGCGGTCCCGTCCTCGACCGCCCGCAACCTGCTGACCGCCACCCTGCAGACCCAGGCCCTCGCGACCTGCTAGCGCAGCAGGCCCGTGGCTCGGTCGGTACGGGTCGTCGGTACGCTCGGCCTGGCACCGGGTCGGGCACGTCCCGGCCCCCGCGCCCCCCATCCGTGCAAGGACCCTAGACGTGACCAGACCCGTCGTACTGATCGCCGAGGAGCTCTCGCCTGCCACTGTCGAGGCGCTCGGCCCTGACTTCGAGATCCGCTACTGCGACGGTGCTCAGCGCGCCGAGCTGCTGTCTGCCGTCATCGACGCCGATGCCTTGCTCGTGCGAAGCGCCACCAGGGTGGACGCCGAGGTGTTGACGGCGGCCAAGCGGCTCAAGGTGGTGGCTCGGGCCGGCGTCGGCCTCGACAACGTCGACGTCGAAGCGGCGACCCAGGCCGGGGTGATGGTCGTGAACGCACCCACCTCCAACATCGTGAGTGCCGCGGAGCTCACGGTCGCCCTGCTCCTGGCGGCGGCCCGCCACCTCGTGCCGGCCAACCTCGCGCTGCAGAACGGCGAGTGGAAGCGGTCGCAGCTCACCGGGACCGAGCTCTACGAGAAGACCGTCGGAATCGTCGGACTGGGCCGGATCGGCGTGCTGGTCGCCTCGCGGCTGGCCGCCTTCGGCATGCGGCTGATCGCCCACGACCCCTACGTCCAGGCAGGGCGGGCCGCGCAGATCGGGGTGCGGCTGGTGAGTCTCGACGACCTGTTGGCCGAGGCCGACGTGATCACCGTGCACCTACCCAGGACGCTTGAGACCGTGGGCCTGATCGGTGACGAGCAGCTGCACAAGGTCAAACCGAACGTCATCGTGCTCAACGCCGCCCGCGGCGGCATCGTGGACGAGCCGGCTCTGCACCGCGCGCTCGTGGAGGGCCGCGTGGCGGCGGCCGGCCTGGATGTCTATGCCCGCGAGCCGTGCACCGACTCACCACTGTTCACCCTCGACAACGTGGTGGCGACGCCGCACCTGGGCGCCAGCACCGAAGCGGCGCAGGAGAAGGCCGGTCTCTCGGTGGCCCGCTCCGTGCGGCTCGCGCTGGCCGGCGAGCTGGTACCCGACGCCGTCAACGTCCAAGGCGGAGTGATCGCCGAGGACGTCCGTCCGGGTATCGGGCTGGCGGAGAAGCTCGGTCGGATCTTCACCGCGCTCGCCGGCGGGATCGCCGCGAACCTCGACGTGGAGGTTCGCGGGGAGATCACCGCTCACGACGTCAGGGTGCTGGAGCTGGCCGCCCTCAAGGGCGTCTTCGCCGATGTCGTCGAGGATCAGGTGTCCTACGTCAACGCGCCGCTGCTCGCGGCCGAACGAGGGCTCCAGGTGCGCCTGGTGACCGAGTCGGAGTGCCAGGACCACCGCAACCTGGTCACCCTCCGGGGCACTCGTCCCGACGGCTCGCCAGTCTCGGTGTCGGGCACCCTGGTGGGCATCGCACAGCGGGAACGGCTGGTGGAGGTCGACGGCTACGACCTCGACGTGGAGCCCACCGACCACCTGGCGTTCATCACCTACGTGGACCGGCCCGGCATGGTCGGCAGGGTGGGCCAGGTGCTGGGGGCGGCAGAGATCAACATCGCCGGTATGCAGGTCAGCCGGGACCGCCGCGGCGGACAGGCGCTGGTGGCCATGGCAGTCGACTCCCCAGTCCCCGCTGAGCTGGCCGAGCAGGTGCGCCACGCGATGGACGCCTCATCCGTACGGCTGGTGAACCTCACTCCTTCGTGACCGGTCGAGTGCGCCGCGCGTGAACCGACACCGCTCAGCGGCGGGTTGCGACGACCACCGAGGCGTCCTCGGCCATCAGCACCTCGACCGCGATGAAGCGAGGGTCGGTGAGCCACTGCTGACGCAGGGAGTCCACCCGTCCCGCATAGCGCGGGGGCCAGCTGGTGCTGGGCGTGAAGTCGTCGAGGACGACCTGGCCACCGGGCTCGATCAGGTCGGCGACGAAGTCCAAGTCCTGCTTCGCGTCGCGCACGTCGACGAACAGAAGTGAGAACGGCGCGTAGGCGGTCAGCGTCGTCCAGTCACCCGACACCACCTCGACACCGGGCTCGTCGGCGAATAATGCCTGGGCCGCTGCGGCTAGCACCGGGTCCAGCTCGGCAGTGACCACCGTGGCGTCCTCCCGTCGGCCGCTGGCCAGCCACGCGGCGCCGACCCCACAGCCGGTGCCGAGCTCGCCCAGCCGGCCCGACCGCGACGCAGCGAGCACGGCAAGCAGCCGCCCGGTCTCCTTGCTCGACGAGCGCAGGAACCCCTCGCGTTGCGATAGGGCGAGTGCGGCGGCCACGAGCGGCGGAACCGACGCTGGCGCGCTCACCCGGGAAGTCTGGCACAAGAGGCGCTCCGAGCCCGGCGTGCCGCAGTCCGCTACGGTGCCCCCCATGACGTCGCCTCCGTCGTTCGAAGTCGAGCCGACGGCCGACCCCACCGCGCCCAGCCGCCGGGCAGAGATCCTGGCGGCCCCCGGGTTCGGGAGGTACTTCTCCGACCACATGTTCACTGCCACCTGGGATCCGGATCCCGGCTGGCACGACGGGCGGGTGCACGCCTACGGGCCGCTGAGCTTGGACCCGGCGACGGCGGTGCTGCACTATGCGCAGGAGATCTTCGAGGGACTCAAGGCCTATGCGCACGCCGATGGCTCGGTGTGGACCTTCCGGCCAGCGGCCAACGCCGCCCGCTTCCAGCGCTCCGCACAGCGCCTAG
>JBBSGC010000057.1:0-12116 GCA_038254525.1 Propionibacteriales bacterium
AAGCGGACGGACTCGTCGAGCAGGGCATGGTTGCCGAACGCGGCAACGGCCTGGCCCGCGTAGCACTGGTCGCGGATCCAGGCGTAGCGGTAGTCGTAGTCGCGCCCCTGCTCGGCCCGCTCGGGCAGTGACATCGTGGCCGCTGCGACCATCGCACCCGTCGAGGCCGTCATGCCGCGCAGCACGGCGAAGGAGTGCCGCGCGTCGGCGTCGGCGATCGTGCCGCTGACGTCGGGCACGGCGTCGTGCCAGCCCTGTTCGGTCGCCGTCCAGGCCAGGTCGGCGTCGACCGGCTCGCGTGGCAGCGGCAGTTCGGAGATCTCCAGCACCAGGTCGTGGTGCCCTCCTTCGGGCACCTCGATGACGGCGCGCAGGGCGCCATGCGAGTCCCCGGCCGCGCCCTCGGCACCGGTCCAGCGCAGCCGGAGCGGTCCGCTGCGCGCGGTCCAGACCCCGTCGTCGCGCCGGCGCTGCTGACGGGCCCGATGGCGGCCGAAGTCTGCCCTGGCGTCCAGCAGCACGTCGACGCTCGCGACTCCGTCGACGGCGATGACCCGGCGCAGCAGCACGGCGCGATCGCGGTCCCCGGGATAGGTCAGGGCTTCGCGGCACTCGATGACGCCGGTAGTCGTCGTCCACCGGCTGCGCCAGATGAGCGAGCCCTCGTCGTAGCTGCCGCCCCAGACGAAGCGGTCGTCGGTCGGCGTCACGGCGTAGGTCCCGGCGCCCCCGATCAGCGACGAGAACAGTGCGGGCGACTGCCATGAGGGGACACACATCCACGACAGCTCACCGCGCGGCCCGATCAGCACGCCGCGTTCGCCGTCGGCGATCATCGCGTAGTCGCGCAGCACAGTAAGCGGAAATACTGGCGTCGTCGCGTCGCTACCCCTGCTCACCAGCTCAGCCGGCCTGCTCCATGGCCGAATAGGCGTGCTGCAAGACGTCGGACGTCGACGCGATGGCGAGCGTCGTCGCCGCCCAACGGGTCCGCCGGGCGTCGGCGACGTAGGCGGCGACGAAGCAGGTCGAGATCCACTGCGCCAGACAGAACGGGCAAGTGAGCAGCTCGGCGAAGGCGCGGGCGTCGCCGTCGGCCCGCACCTCCTCCTCGACCTCGCCCGGCCCGCCGGGTCGCTCGAACCGGGTGAACGGCGCCCGCAACGGGCTTGTGACGGCCGCCTTGGTGAGCAGCCGGCTCGTGCGGAAGGTCGCGACGCCGAGCAGCGCGCCGTCCCCGACCGGCATGCGCTCGGGCAGCCGAACGCCACGTCGACGGCCGAGCGCGACTACTGTTCCGGCCAACCCCGCGTAGGCACCCATGGCCAGGGCGTAGCCACGGATCGGGCGGTGCTCGTCGCTGTGCCCCTGGTACTGCTGGGCGGCGTGGCGCAACCTCGACCGCACTGACTCACCTCGCGAGGCGTTCACCGGGTCCAGGCGCATCGCCCGCCGTACCCGAGGACCGCGCAGATATCCCTGCCCGAGCTGGAAATCCACCGATCCACCCCGATCTCGTCGAGGAGGTAGTCAGTTCGCCGCCGATGGGTACTAAGCCGCAGGGTCGCCCCTGGTTCAGAGACGTAGCCGGGGGCGTCCCGCCCCTAGGAGGGCCTCGAGACACTCGTCCCAGTCCGCTAGGAAGCGCCCGATTCCGTAGTGGAGAAGGGCGGACTGCCGGGCGGCGGCGCCCGCACGCTGAGCCGCCTCCGGGTCGTGCACGTAACGCCAGGCGGCCGCGCTCAGGTCCTCGGGGCGGTTCGACAGCACGCCGGCACCGGTCGGCACGGCCCGCATCGCCTCGGTGGTCGCGAGAGCCACCACCGGCATGCCGAGCATCATCGCCTCTATCAGTGACAGCCCCAGCGACGTCCAGCGCGACGTGTGCAGGTAGACGCGCCGGCGGGCTAGCTCGCGGTGCAGCGCGGACTGCGGCAGGTCCTCGAAGGTCCACAGCCGCCCGGCCGGGATGCCGCTGCCGGCCAGGGCGGCCACGCCCATCCCGAACACGTCGAGCGGCACGACCTGCGCGAGCTCGGCCAGCAGGTCGGCACCGACTGCGCGACCACGCCGGAGCGGGTTGTTGATAACCACCGCGGCCCGCGCCCACTCGCCGGTGTAACGGTGTCCGGGGTCGACAACCCCGTGCTCGACCACCGACGTCGGTGTGCTGCCGCAGTCCCAGAACAACCGGTTGAAGTGAGTGACGTGCACGATCGGCACGTCGTGCTGGTCAGCCAGCGGGTGCCGGGTGTAGGGAACCTCGCCGCCGGGGGTGTTGTGCTCGAGGAAGAGCGCCGGAAGGTCCCGGCCGGGTCGGCGGCCGGTCCACCGCTCGGCGAGGTCGAGCTCATGGGGACGTTGCAGGACCACCGCGTCAAGGTCCATCTCGCGGAGCTCCTGCGGCGACGCCTCCACGGCTGAGGCGGGCCAGTCCCAGGTGCGGGCCCGACCGAGCCCGTCAGGACCACGGTCCGGCGTCACCGGCAGCACGTAGTCATGCCGGCCGTGCACGAACGAGGTAGTCCACGAGCCGTGGACGTGCCAGACCAGGATCCGCATCAGCTGGTGCCGCGCCCGAGGGCGTGGAACCGCCAACCGGCGGCCCGCCACTTGTCGGCGTCGAGCAGCAGCCGCCCGTCGATCACCGCGGGTCGCCGCACGACGCCCGCCAGCGCGACCGGGTCGATCGAGGCGAACTCGTCCCAGTCGGTGAGCACCATGACCAGGTCGACGTCGCGACAGGCGTCCTCGAGGCTGTCGACGTGGTCGAGCTCGGGACGGGCGGCCCGTGCCGTCAGCTTGGCCCGGGGGTCGTAGACGCGGACCTGCGCCCCGCGCAGTTGCACGGTCGTCGCCACGTCGAGGGCGGGGGAGTCGCGGACGTCGTCGGACCCGGCCTTGAACGCCGCACCGAGCACCGCGACGGTGGCCTCCTCCGGCGGGCCGTCGAGCATCTCGATCGCGCGGTCGACGGTACGCGAGCGCTGCCGCATGTTGACCGCGTCGACCTCGCGTACCAGCCGCGCCGACTCCACCACGCCGAGCTCGCTCGCTCGGGCGGCGAATGCCCGGGTGTCCTTGGGCAGGCAGCCGCCCCCGTAGCCGATGCCGGGCACCAGGAAGGACGGCCCGATCCGAGCGTCCAGTCCCAGCACGTCGATCAGGTCTCCGACGTCTGCCCCAGCCACCTCGCAGACCTCTGCCAGCACGTTGACCAGGGAGATCCGGGCCGCCAGCATCAGGTTCGCCGACACCTTGGCCAGCTCGGCGGTGGCCAGGTCGGTCCTGACCACCGGGGTGCCCTCGGCCAGCAACGGGGCGTAGAGCGTACGCAGCATCTGGTCGGACTCGTCGTCGTCGACGCCGAGCACGAGGCGGTCAGGGTGCAGGGCATCGTGGACGGCGTGTCCCTCGCGCAGGAACTCGGGGTTCCACGCTGTGGACACGGCCCGCCCGGCCGGTGCCGTCCTGTGCAGCTCGTCGCGGATCTTGGCGGCGGTGCCCACGGGGACCGTCGACTTCCCGACCACCAGGCATGGGGCGTTGAGATGCGGCGAGAGCCCGCGCACGGCCGTCCAGACGTCGGTCAGATCGGCCGCGTGAGAACCGGCCTGCTGGGGGGTGCCGACGCAGATGAAGTGCACCTCGGCGGAGGCGGCCTCGGTGAGGTCGGTGGCGAAGCGCAGCCGGCCCGACCGCATGCCATCGTCGAGGATGTCGCCGAGTCCGGGCTCGTGGAACGGCAGCCGGCCGGCGGCCAGCGACTCGATCCGGGCGGCGTCGATGTCGATGCCCACCACCTCGTGCCCGCACCGCAGCAGGCAGGCGGCGTGCGTGGCACCGAGGTAGCCGGTGCCGAGGACCGACGTGAGCATCTGGCCTGGTGCCCCCGAGAGGCCGGTTCATGCCCGGGGCGCGCCGCGACAACGGCGGCGGGATACCGTCCGGGCCATGGACGCCGACCGGTGCGACGACGGCGCGGTCCAGGGCGACCCGGCGGCGCGGGTGACCACCGTGGTGATCAGCCGGAACCGGCGCTCTGAGCTGCTGCAGTCGTTGCGACGGCACACGGGCCCGGTGGTCCTCGTCGACAACGCGTCGGTCGACGGGACCGTCGAGGCGGTCTCTCGTGAGCTGCCGGAGGTGTCGCTCATCGCGCTGTCGACCAATGAGGGGGCCGTGGCGCGAAACCGCGGTGCCCGGGCGGCGCGCACGCCCTACGTCGCCTTCGCCGACGACGACTCCTGGTGGGCCCCGGGCTCGCTCGAGCGGGCGGCAGACATCCTGGACGCCCATGACCGCGTCGCGCTAATCGCCGCCCGCGTGCTGGTCGGCTCCCGCCAGGAGCCGGATCCCTTCTGCGAGGTGCTGATCCGGTCACCTCTGCCGGCCCGCGAGGGGCTGCCCGGCACACCGGTGCTCGGTTTCATGGCGTGCGCCGCGATCGTGCGCCGGGACGCGTTCTTGGCCGTCGGCGGGTTCGACGACGTGGTCGAGTTCGTGGGTGAGGAGGAGCGCGTCGCCCTGGACCTGGCGGAGCAGGGGTGGGACCTGCTCCACGTTCCTGAGCTCGTGGTTCACCACCACCCATCACCGGTTCGGTCCGGGCGGGGCGCGCGCACCCGCCGGGTGGTGCGCAACTCGGTGCTGACGGCGTTGATGCGCCGCTCGTGGCCCGTCGTGCTGGCCCGGACCGCACGGCACGCGACTCGTGACGTCGACGGTGCCCTCGGCGTGGCCGCCGTGTTGCCGAGGGTCACCCGGGCGGTGGCCGTCAGAGGGCCGGTCGGCCGGCCGGTCGAGGAGGTGGCCCGGCTGCTCGAGTGAGCGTCGTTCCCACCTTCGGAGAAGCGCTTCTCCCGAGCAGCGTTTTCCCCGGGGCACAAGTGGGCACTTCTCGGGAGCCCTGACCCAGAGCTGAGGTGTGCGCATGAAGGTGCTCGGCATCAACGCGCTGTTCCACGACCCGGCTGCGGCCCTGGTCGTCGACGGCGAGACGGTGGCCGCGGCCGAGGAGGAGCGCTTCAGCCGACGCAAGCACGGCAAGCGCCCGGTGCCGTTCTCGGCCTGGGAGCTGCCCGAGCTGGCGGCCGCGTGGTGTCTCGAGCGGGCCGGTATGCGCCCCGGTGACCTCGATGCCGTGGCGTACTCGTTCGACCCCGCGCTGGCCCGGCCAACCGACGAGATGGGGCTGCACGACCCCTGGGACCACCTGCGCCTGACGTACGCCCGGCAGGCGCCCAACTTCCTGGCGACCGCGCTGCCCGGCCTCGACCCCGACCTCGTGCGCTTCGTGCCGCACCACGTCGCCCACGCCGCCTCGGCCGGTCTGGCCTCACCTCACCGGGACACCGACGTGCTGGTGCTGGACGGCCGCGGGGAGCAGACCAGCCACCTTGCCGGCCGTTACACCGCAGGCAGGCTCGAGGTGCTGGCCGGGCAGTCGTTGCCGCACTCACTCGGACTGCTGTACGAGGACGTGACCGCTCATCTGGGGTTCCTGCGCAGCAGCGACGAGTACAAGGTGATGGCGCTCGCCTCGTACGGGCGTCCCCGGTTCATCGAGGAGCTGCGGCCTCTGGTGCATGCAACCGGTGATGGCGGGTTCCGCACCGAGCCGGTGGACTGGGGCAGCCTGGTCAAGGAGCGTCAGCCGGCCAACGCCTGGACGTCGGAGCACGCCGACCTCGCCGCCAGCGTGCAGCTGCTGGTCGAGGAGGTGCTGCTGGAGCTCGCCCGCTGGCTGTCGGCGCAGACCGGCAACACCACGCTCACCCTGGCCGGCGGGGTGGCGCTGAACTGCGTCGCCAACTCCCGGCTGGCCACCGAGTCCGCCTACGACACGGTCTGGGTGCAGCCGGCGGCCGGCGACGCGGGCACCGCGCTCGGTGGCGCCCTGCACGTCTCGCACGCCCACGGCGACGAGCCTGCCCCGATGCAGGGCGCCGACCTTGGTCGCGGCTGGAGCGATGCCGAGCTGGAGTCCGCGCTGGTCACCGCGCAGCTGCCCTATGACCGGCCGCGCGACGTGGCCGAGGAGGTCGCCGCCTGCCTGGCGGCGAACGGAGTCGTCGCCTGGTTCCAGGGCCGCAGCGAGTACGGTCCGCGGGCGCTCGGTCACCGGTCGCTGCTGGCGCACCCCGGCCACCTGGCCAACCTGGAGCGGCTCAACGACGTGAAGGGCCGAGAGCAGTTCCGTCCGGTGGCGCCCATGGTCCGGGCCGAGCGCGCCGGTGAGGTCTTCGGCCGCGGGCCGCTGCCGTCGCCGTACATGCTGTTCGTGCACGACGTGGCGGCGGCCTGGCGCGACCGGATCCCGGCCGTCGTCCACGTGGACGGCACCGCGCGGGTGCAGACCGTCGACCCGGCTGCCGAGCCGCTGGTCGACGCGATGCTGTCCGCCTTCGAGCGGCGCACCGGGCTGCCCGTCGTCGTCAACACCAGCCTGAACACCGCGGGCCGCCCGATGGTGGACACCCCACGTGACGCGCTCGAGTGCTTCGGCTCGGCGCCCGTCGACCTGCTCGCGCTCGGTCCGTTCGTCGTGCGCCGGCTCAGGGCTGGCTGATGGTCACCGGCAGGTTGCCAACCACGGTCGTGGTGCCGACGCTCGGCCGCTCGAGCCTGCGCACTCTGCTCGACGCGCTGGCAGCCTGCGGGGACCCCAGACCGGAGCGGGTCGTCGTCGTCGACGACCGGCCGGGGGGCGCGGACCTGGACGCGGAGCTGGGAGTGTGGGACCGCTCGACGCTGGAGGTGGTGCGCACCTACGGCCGGGGGCCGGCGGCCGCCCGCAACCGAGGCTGGCGGCGCGCGCGTACGCCCTGGGTGAGCTTCCTCGACGACGACGTCGTCCCGGACGCGGACTGGACCCGGGCGCTGGCGGCCGACCTCGCCGGCGCCGGCGACGACGTGGTCGGCGTCCAGGGGCGGGTCTGCGTGCCGCTGCCCGCCGAGCGTCGCCCCACCGACTGGGAACGCTCGACCGCCGGCCTGGCCAAGGCTCGCTGGATCACCGCCGACATGACCTACCGAAGGTCGGCTCTGGCCGACGTCGGCGGCTTTGACGAACGCTTCCCGCGCGCCTTCCGCGAGGACGCCGACCTGGCTCTGCGGGTGCTGGCCACCGGGGGTCGGCTGGTCACCGGCGAGCGGGGAGTCACCCATCCGGTGCGCCCGGTCGACGACTGGGTCAGCCTACGCCAGCAGCAGGGCAACGCCGACGACCCGCTGATGCGCAGGTTGCACGGCCGCGGGTGGCGGGCTCGCGCCGAGGCGCCACGCGGTCGGCTGCCGCGGCACCTGGTGACCACCGCCGGGGCGCTGCTGGCCCCGCTGGTGTTGCTTCGGCGCTCCCGCATCGTCGGTCTCGGTGGGCTGCTGGTGTTCGCTCTGGGCACCGCCGAGCTGGCCGCGGCCCGGATCGTGTCCGGTCCACGAGACCTCGCGGAGGTGCGCCGGATGCTGCTGACGAGCGTGACGATCCCTCCGGTGGCCTCGTGGCACGCGGCGCTCGGACGGCTGCGGCACCGACGCGCGACACCTTGGCAGGGTCCCCCCGAGCTCGTGCTGTTCGATCGCGACGGCACGCTCGTGCACGATGTGCCATACAACGGCGACCCCGGCGCGGTGGTGCCCTTCGACGGCGCGCTGGCGGCGCTGGACCGGCTGCGCGCGGCTGGCGTGCGCACCGGGGTGGTCACCAACCAGTCCGGGGTCGGCTCCGGCCTGATCACCGCCGCCCAGATGGCGGCGGTCAACTCCCGCGTCGAGGCGCTGCTCGGTCCCTTCGACATCTGGCAGGTCTGCCCGCACCGATCCGACCAGGGATGTTCCTGCCGCAAGCCGCGACCTGAGCTGGTGCGCGCCGCCTGCGCCGAGCTCGGGGTGCAGCCCCGGCACTGCGTCGTCGTCGGTGACATCGGCACCGATGTGCTCGCCGCCCAGGCAGCCGGCGCGACCGGAGTGCTGGTGCCGACCAAGAAGACCCGGCTCGAGGAGATCGACGCGGCGCTCCAGGTGGCCGAGGACCTCGGCGCAGCCGTGACGCACCTGCTGGCGGGTGCCGGATGACCGTCCGAGGCGCCGGCGCGCCGGCGGGCCGGGTGCTGGCCGTGCGGCTGGACAACGTGGGCGATGTGCTCGTCACGGGTCCGGCCCTGCGCGCGCTGGCGGCCGGGAGCCGCTCGGTCACCTTGCTCGCCGGACCGGGAGGCGCGGCAGCGGCCCGGCTGCTGCCGGGGGTCGCGGACGTGCTGACCTGGCACTGCCCGTGGATCGACGCGCAGCCGCGGCCGGTGGATCGCGCTGACGTCTACGCACTCGTCGACGACCTACGCCACCGCAGCTTCGATGCGGCCTTTGTGTTCACCTCATTCCACCAGTCCCCGCTGCCGACGGCGCTCCTGCTCCGCCTCGCGGGGGTGCCGTGGATCGGCGCGATCAGCGTCGACTACCCGGGCTCGCTGCTCGACCTGCGGCACCGGGTGGACGACGACCAGCCCGAGCCCGAGCGAGCCCTCGCGCTGGTCCGGGCGGCGGGCCACGACCTCGCCTCCGGAGACGACGGACGACTACACCTGCGCGCGGACCTGCCCCCCGCACCGGTGGACCGGTCGCGCTACGTGGTCGTGCACCCCGGGACGTCGGTCCCGGCCCGGGCGTATCCCCCGCAGCGCTGCGCCGAGGCGGTCGCGGCCCTGCACGCGCACGGCTGGGACGTCGTGGTGACCGGCTCCCAGGATGAGCGGTCCCTGGCCGCGGCTGTCGGCGGCGGCTGCGCGGTCAACCTGGCCGGTCGCACCTCGCTCGCGCAGCTCGGCGCAGTGCTGGCCGGCGCCGCGGCTGTCGTGGTCGGCAACACCGGACCTGCCCACCTGGCCGCCGCGGTCGGCACCCCCGTGGTGTCGCTGTTCGCGCCGACGGTCCCCGCGGCGCGCTGGGCGCCCTACGGCGTGCCGAGCGTGCTGCTCGGCGACCAGCAGGCCCCCTGCCGCGACAGCCGGGCCACCCGGTGTCCGGTCCCCGGGCACCCGTGCCTGACCTCCGTCACCTCGCAGCAGGTGGTAGCGGCAGTCGAACGGCTCGCCGGCCCACCCGTTCTCGCGCCGACACCGACTGCCGCCACCGCCTTGGAGGAGGTCCGATGAGGATCGCGATGGTGTCCGAGCATGCCAACCCGCTGGCGGCGGTCGGCAGTGTCGACGCCGGCGGGCAGAACGTGCACGTCGCGGCACTGGCCGAGCACCTGGCGCGTCGCGGCCACGACGTCGTGGTGCACACCCGCCGCGACGACGCGGCGCCACCGTCTCGGATCGCGGCCGCCGGCGGCTACACGGTCGAGCTGGTGGCGGCCGGTCCGGCGGCGGAGGTGCCGAAGGACGAGCTTTGGCAACACATGCCGGCGTTCTCCGAGCAGCTGGCCAGGTCGTGGCAACGCCGACCGGCCGATGTGGTGCATGCCCACTTCTGGATGAGCGGCGCCGCCGCTCTGGTTGCCGCCGCTCCGCTCCACCTTCCCGTGCTGCAGACCTTTCACGCGTTGGGATCGGTGAAGCGACGCCACCAGGGCGCGGTGGACACGAGCCCGGTGGACCGGGTGGGCGTCGAGGCAGAGCTGGTGCGGGAGGTGGCGCGTGTGGTCGCCACCTGTCGCGACGAGGTGCGCGAGCTGGAGCTGCTCGGCGGCGACCCGCACCGGATCTCGATCGTGCCCTGCGGAGTCGACCGTGAGCTGTTCACGCCGGTCCGCGGCCGACGGGGCACGCCACGCCGGTTGCTCGTGGTCGGACGGTTGGTCGAGCGCAAGGGGGTGGGCGACGTCGTCACCGCGCTGGCCGAGCTGCCCGGTGTCGAGCTGGTGATCGCCGGCGGGCCGGCGCGAGACGCGCTGAGCCTCGACCCGGAGGTCCAGCGACTGCGGGAGCTCGCCCGGGCCAACGGGACCATCGACCGGGTGCGCTTCGTCGGGCGGGTCAGCCGGACGGAGCTGCCGCGGCTCATCGCCAGCTGCGACGTCGTCGTCGCAGTCCCGTGGTACGAACCGTTCGGGATCGTTCCGCTCGAGGCAATGGCGTGTGGACGGCCGGTCGTGGGCTCGGCCGTCGGAGGCCTGCTCGACACCGTCGTGCCGGGAGTCACCGGAGAGCTCGTCCCACCACGCGAGCCCGCCGCGCTGGCCGCGGTCCTGAGCGGACTGCTTGCCGATGGGCGCCGCCGGCAGGCCTACGGCGAGGCGGGGGCCGCCCGGGTAGACCGGCGATACCGCTGGGAACGCGTGGCGGCGGCCACCGAGGCCGTCTACACCGCAGTCCGCGCCTCTCGGGGGGCCTCGAGCATGGAGGTGGCCCGATGAGCTCATCAGCTCCGACTCCGCAGGACACGCCGGTGCCGTGGGGCGAACAACACGTAAGTCTGCTCCGGGCCGCGCTCGAGGACTTCGGCCCCTCGATCGCCAGGGCCAGCGACTGGGGTGACCGGCTGGCAGCGGTCCTGCTCGGTGGCGGCCGGCTGCTCGCCGCGGGCAACGGGGGAAGCGCCGCACAGGCACAGCACCTGACCGCCGAGCTCGTGGGGCGCTACCGCGACGACCGTCCGCCGCTGTCGGCGCTGTGCCTGAGCGCGGAGACCTCCAGCCTCACCGCGATCATCAACGACTACCCACCCACCGAGCTGTTCGCCCGCCAGGTCGAGGCACACGGCCGGCCGGGGGACGTGCTGATGCTGCTGTCGACCAGCGGCAGCAGCCGCAACGTCGTGGCCGCTGCGGGACGCGGCAAGGCTTGCGGGCTGCAGGTGTGGGCGATGACTGGGGCCGCTCCCAACCCGTTGGCCGCGGTGGCCGACGAGACGATCGCTGTCGAGGCGCTGTCCACCGCGACCGTCCAGGAGCTGCACCTGGTCACGCTGCACCTGCTGTGCGCCGGCCTCGACCACCGGCTGGAGCAGCCTTCGGCCGGCGCCTCGGACAGCAGGCCGCCGGGTGCCTCGCTGACCTTTGAGCGGGCCTCCTCGTGAGGCGTCCGGGCGGCCGCGGCGACGAACGCCCGGTGGTGGTCGTCGGTGAGGCGATGCTCGACATCGACCTGGTCGGGTCCGCGGAGCGGCTTTCGCCTGACGCGCCCGTCCCGGTGCTCGATGACCTGCGCGAGTGTCCACGACCCGGCGGGGCGGCGCTCGCGGCCATGATGGCGGCCCGGGATGGCCTGCCGGTCGCGCTGGTGACACCGCTGGCCGACGACGAGCCGGCGGCCCGGCTGCTGCACCTGCTGGAGCCGGCGGTCGCTGTTTTCCGGCTGCCCGCCGAGGGCGGGACACCCGTCAAGACCCGCGTACGTTCCGCCGGACAGACGCTGGTGCGGCTGGACCGGGGTGGAGTCGCCGGGACGTTTGCGGATCTGCCGCCCGACGTGGTCGAGCTGCTCGGTGGAGCTCGAGCGGTGCTCGTCGCCGACTACGGCCGGGGCTTGACCGGCAACGCGACCCTGCGCGACTCGCTGGCCGCCTTCGCCGCCCGGGCGCCGCTGGTGTGGGACCCGCACCCGCGCGGCGCGGCGCCAGTCGCCGGGGCGCGGCTGGTCACCCCCAACCGGTCGGAGCTGCTCGGATGGGCGCCGACCCGGAGCTCGGCAGGGGCGGCCGCCGACCGTTCGCTGGCGTCGATCACCCGGTGCGCGGCTGCCGCGCGCCAAGCCTGGCAGGCGCACGCGGTCGCCGTCACCCTCGGCAGCGACGGTGCCCTGCTCACCTACGGTGACGGTGCGCCGGCGGCGTTCCCCGCGGTTGCGGTCTCCGACGCGGACACCTGCGGGGCCGGTGACCAGTTCGCGGCCAAGGTCGTCGTGGAGCTCGCTCTCGGCGCGCTGCCCAGCGACGCTGTCGGGGCTGCCGTTGCCGCCGCGACCGCGCACGTCGCATCGGGCGGGGCCGCGCAGGTCGAGCTCCGCCAGCCCGGTGCCGGCCCCCTCGCGGACGACTGGACAGTGTCGGCCACCGCCCTGGCGGAGCGCGTCCGCGCTCGCGGCGGCGTCGTCGTCGCCACCGGCGGCTGCTTCGACCTGCTGCACGCCGGTCATGTCGCCTCCTTGCATGCGGCCCGGCAGCTGGGCGACTGC
>JBBSGC010000058.1:0-11972 GCA_038254525.1 Propionibacteriales bacterium
CACCCCGAGCGCCAGCCCGGCAAGTGTCAACGCCGGGACGGTGCCCAGCCAGCCGTCGAGCAGTCGGCCGAAACCCATGCCCGCCAGCAGGCACGCGATGTTGTAGCCACCGATGCCGAGAAAGCTCCAGGCGTCCGCAGCGAGCCGAGGAGGACCGTCGCTCGTGCCGGCGGCGCCGACGCTATCACAGGGGTCGCGACCGTCCGGGCGGCTCGACACGTGGCCGGTCCCGGCCGGAAGGCGGTCGGTCGTCATCGTGCGGTGTCCTCGGCTCCTGGCGGGAACAACGTTCCCGGGGTGGTCGTGGGCTGGTGCGAAACGCGGGTGACAGCCCCCCGGCGCGCTTGTGAAAGATAGCGCAAACTCGTCCGGGAGCTCAAACCCGCCGACCGCCCGGCCACGGCCACGGCCACCGGTCAGGTGAGCGAGGTCCCGCGCCATCGGGGCAGCAGGAAGATCGCACCCAGGGTCAGCATCGCGAGCACCCCCACGCCGACGAGTGATCGCCACCCACTGAACAGGCTGAGCAGCACCGTCCCGAACGCAACCAGCGCAGCAAGCAGGTACATCACCAGGACGGCGCGCCGGTGGGAGTGGCCGATCTCCAGCAGCCGGTGGTGCAGGTGCAGCTTGTCGGGGCTGAACGGCGAGCGCCCGGCGCGAGTGCGTCGGATCACCGCGAACAGCAGGTCGACGAACGGCACCAGCAAGATGGCCACCGGCAAGATCAGCGGCAGCAGGGCCGGTGCAAGGTTGGCCTGGGCGCCGGCGACGCCCTCGGGCAGCGCCGTGGCGGGGAACTGACCGGTCAGGCTGATCGCCGAACAGGCGAGCACCAGTCCGATCAGCATCGAACCGGAGTCGCCCATGAACATCCGGGCGGGGAAGAAGTTGTGCGGCAGGAAGCCCACGCACGCTCCGCCGAGCGCGGCGGTCAGCAGCGCGGCTGCGATCGCCCGGGTCTGGCCATTCTCGACCGCGAGCAGCACGGCGAAGACGAAGAAGGCGATGGCGCCGATCCCCACAACGCCGGCGGCCAGCCCGTCGAGGCCGTCGACGAAGTTGACGGCGTTGATCGTCACCACCATCACGAACACGCTGAACAGCGCTGCCTGCGTCGGATCCGGGGAGAACGAGCCGGCGCCCAACGGCAGGTACTGGAACTGCACGCCCTGCGCGACAACGATCGTCGCCGCCGCGACCTGACCGGCGAACTTGGTGAGCGCGTCCAGCTCGATGATGTCGTCGATCGCGCCGATCGCGCAGATGACCAGCCCCCCGATGAGCACCGCGCTCGCGTCGTGGAAGACCGGCGCCGTCGCCGTGGAGAGGAACGGCAGGTTGTGTGCCACCAGGTAGGCCGCCGCAAGACCGGCCAGCATGGCGATCCCCCCGAAGTACGGGATCGGGACAGCGTGCACGTCACGGTCGCGCACCCGGGCCACCGCGTTGAACCGAGCGGCCATCTCCCGCACCAGCACGCCCACGACGTAGGTCACGACGGCCGCAACGACGAACACCAGGAGGTACTCACGCACCGGCGGTGGGCTCCACGGATGGCTCTAGCTCACGCAGCCGCTCGATGCTGACCGCGCCTTCGCGCAGCACCCGCGGCGTGGACGACGTCACGTCGAGGATCGTCGACGCGAGGGCACCGGCGGTGGGACCGCCGTCGAGGTAGATCTCCACGGCATCGCCGAGCATCTCGACGGCCTCGGCGATCTGGACCGCGGCTGGCATGCCGGTGCGGTTGGCGCTGCTGACCGCCAGTGGGCCGGTGGCGCGGATGAGCTCCAGGGCAACCTCGTGGTCGGGCATCCGCACCGCCACCGTCGCACGGGTTTCGCCGAGGTCCCACGTCAGTGACGGCTGCTGACGACAGACCAGGGTCAACGGGCCGGGCCACAGTGCCTTGACGAGGTCGCGGGCCCAGGCTGGTATCTCCTTCGCCAGCGCGTCGAGCGTGGTCGGCGACGCCACCAGCACCGGGGGCGGCTGGTTGCGACCGCGTCCCTTGGCGCGCAGCATCCGGCGCACCGCCTCCGGGTCGAATGCGTCGGCTGCCAGCCCGTAGACAGTGTCGGTCGGGATCACGACGAGCTTGCCCGACCGCACAGCGCTCTCCGCCGCCTCGAGCCCGCGGGTCCGGTCGTCGGGGTCGGCGCAGGAGAAGCGAGAGCTCACGAGGGACATGGTGCCACCCGGACCGGCTCCGGCGAGCTCCTCAGCGCCGCGTCGCGGTGGTGAACCGTGGACGACCGGTCAGGTCGGCGTGGTCGCGAACGTGTGACCAGGCCTGCGCCGCCGCGAACAGCGCGGGGACCGACTCCCCCTGGACGTCGGCGTGCTCGCAGCCCACCACTCCTCCGGGTCGCAGCAACCGGCGGGCGACGACCTCGACGACTCGCACCGTCGTCAGGCCGTCGGCGCCCGACCACAGCGCGACTGCGGGGTCGTGGTCTCGGGCCTCGACCGCCACGGCCTCGAACTCTCCCACCGGGATGTACGGCGGGTTCGCCAGCACGACGTGAACTGCGCCATCCAGGTCGTGCGCCGCCTCCGCGATGTCACCCGCCCGCAGGTCGACGCCGGTGCCGGCCAGGTTGCGCCCCGCGTACTCGAGCGCCTGACTCGACAGCTCGACCGCGACGACGTGCGTTCCCGGCAGCTCGTCGGCGACCGCCTTGGCGATCGCGCCGGAGCCGGTGCACAGATCGACGAGGATGGGCTCGGGGGCGGTGACGGCCCGCAGCTGTTCGATCCCCCAGCCGGCCAGCAGCTCGGTCTCCGGCCGCGGCGTGAACACACCGGGTCCGACCTCCAGCTCCACGTGGCGAAACGCCGCGGTGCCCAGCAGGTGCTGGAGCGGCACGCGATCGGCCCTACGCCGCACCAGAGTCCGGAAGCACGCCGCCTGCTCGTCGTCCGGCTCGGCACAGCTGCCCAGCGCGCCGCGCGGCACGTCGAGGACCGAGGCAAGCAGCAGCTCTGCATCGACCCTCGGGGAGGCGACGCCGGCGTCGGACAGCAGCCGCGTCGCCCACGCGAGCCGCTCGCGGGAGCTCACCGCTGCCGGTTGCCCTGGGCGACCGTGAGCCGCTGCGCGACGTCGGCCGCCACGCACGCCGCGATCACGTCGTCGAGCGCGCCGTCGAGCACCGCGTCGAGGTTGTACGCCTTGAAGCCGACGCGGTGGTCGGAGACCCGGTTCTCCGGGAAGTTGTAGGTGCGGATCCGCTCCGACCGGTCCACGGTGCGGATCTGCGAGCGCCGGGCGTCGGCCGCATCGGCATCGGCGGCTTCCTGGGCCACCGCCAGCAGCCGCGCACGCAGGATGCGCATGGCTTGCTCACGGTTCTGCAGCTGGCTCTTCTCGTTCTGGCAGGTGACGACTATCCCACTCGGCAGGTGAGTGATCCGCACCGCGGAATCGGTGGTGTTGACGCTCTGCCCACCGGGGCCGGAGGAGCGGAAGACATCGATCCTGAGTTCGGCGTCGTCGATCTCGACGTCGACCGGCTCGGCCTCCGGGAGCACCAAGACACCGGCGGCCGAGGTGTGGATGCGCCCCTGCGACTCCGTCACCGGCACGCGCTGCACGCGGTGGACGCCGCCCTCGTACTTCAGCATCGCGTGCGGCGCGGCGCCGGGCTCGGCGGCCCCGCGCGCCTGCACGGCCATGGTCACCGACTTGTAGCCGCCGAGGTCGGACTCGGTGGCGTCGAGCAGCTCGGTGCGCCAGCCTTGCCGCTCGGCGAACCGCTGATACATCCGCAGCAGGTCGCCGGCGAACAGAGCCGACTCGGCACCGCCTTCGCCGGCTTTGACCTCCACCAGCACGTCCTTGTCGTCAGCGGCTTCCCGCGGCACGAGCAACCGGCGCAGGCGTCCCGCCAGCTCGACCTCCCGAGCGGCCAGCACCTCGGCCTCGGCCGCGAACGACGCGTCGTCGGGGGCGAGCTCGCGAGCGGCCCCCAGGTCGTCGCGGACCTGCTGCCAGTCGAGGTACGCCCGCACCACGGCACTGACCACCGCATAGCGCTGGCCGACCCGCTTGGCCTCGGCGATGTCGTCGTGCAGGGCGGGATCGGCGAGCCGGCGCTCGAGCTCGGCGTGTTCGTCGATCCACGCCGTCACGCCCTCGAACACGTGGCTACCTCCGCTGCTGTCGGGCCCAACGCCCTGGTGGGGATGCGAAACGGCGCCTCCCGAGGCCCATCGGCTCGGAAGGCGCCGTCGATGCCGGCTACTTGTCGGACGTGCCCGAGGTGGCGGCGCTGCTGGGCTTCTTGGCATAGCGCTTCTCGAAACGCGCCACCCGGCCGCCGGTGTCGAGGATCTTCTGCTTGCCGGTGTAGAAGGGATGGCACTGCGAGCAGACGTCGGCATGGATGGTGCCGTTCTCGGCAGTGCTCCGCGTGGTGAACGTGGCGCCGCAGGTGCAGGTCACCTGGGTGTCGTGGTACGCGGGGTGGATGTCGCTCTTCATGATGTCCTCTCGGTTGCGGAGGTCGCCGGGTCGCCCGGCTGTCGAAGCCACGGCGGGAACCGGAACCGTCGGTCAGTGTGGCACTGACGCGGGCTGGAACGCCAACTGTGCCGGCGGCATTCCGCTCGGCGGCCGACCGGTCGGCTCAGAGCAGCGCTGCTATGTCTCCGGCGAGCTGGTCCGGCTCGGTGGCCGGGCCATAGCGCTTGACCACGTCACCGCTGGGACCGACGAGGAACTTGGTGAAGTTCCACTCGATCTCACCGCCACTGACGCCCGGCTGCTCGGTCTTCAGCCAGCGGTAGAGCGGGTGGGCGCCGTCGCCGTTGACCTCGAGCTTCGCGAACATCGGGAAGCGCACGTCGTAGGTCAGCGAGCAGAACTGCTTGATCTCAGCCTCGTCACCCGGCTCCTGGTTGCCGAACTGGTCGCACGGAAAACCCAGCACGGCGAGGCCCCGATCACCGAACTTCCGGTGCAGGCCCTCGAGCCCGGCGTACTGCGGCGTGAAGCCGCACTTCGAGGCCACGTTGACGATCAGCAACGCCCGGCCGGTGAAGTCCGCCAGCGGCTGCTCGTCTCCGTCGATGGTGGTGGCGGAGAAGTCGTAGGCCGTGGCCACGGCTCAGAAGTCCTCGTCTGAGCCGCGCCGTCCCGCGGTGGGCGTCGTCTTCTGCACTTCCATGAGGAACTCGATGTTGCTCTTGGTCGACTTGAGCTTCTGGATCAGCAGCTCGAGAGCCTGCTGGCCTTCCAGGGCAGACAAAACCCGACGCAGCTTCCAGACGATCTGCAGCTCCTCACGACTCATCAGCAGCTCCTCGCGGCGCGTGCCCGAGGAGTCGATGTCGATGGCGGGGAAGATGCGCTTGTTGGCGTACTCCCGCCGCAGTCGCAGCTCCATGTTTCCGGTGCCCTTGAACTCCTCGAAGATCACCTCGTCCATCTTCGAGCCGGTCTCGATCAGCGCGGTGGCGAGGATCGTCAGCGAGCCACCGAACTCGATGTTGCGAGCCGCACCGAAGAACCGCTTGGGCGGGTACAGCGCCGAGGAGTCGACGCCACCGGAGAGGATCCGACCACTGGCCGGTGCCGCCAGGTTGTACGCGCGGCCGAGCTTGGTGATCGAGTCCAGCAGCAAGAAGACGTCGTGGCCCATCTCCACCAGGCGCTTCGCACGCTCGATGGACAGCTCGGCGATCGTCGTGTGGTCGCTGGCCGGCCGGTCGAAGGTGGAGGAGATGACCTCGCCCTTGACGGCCCGCTGCATCTCGGTGACCTCTTCGGGACGCTCGTCGACCAGCACGACCATCAGGTGGCACTCGGGGTTGTTTGTCGTCACCGCGTTGGCGATCGCCTGCATGACCATGGTCTTGCCGGCCTTGGACGGTGCGACGATCAGTCCTCGCTGGCCCTTGCCGATCGGCGCCACGATGTCGATGATCCGGGTCGTGAGCAGGTTCGGCTCGGTCTCCAGACGGAGCCGGTCCTGGGCGTACAGCGGCGTCAGCTTGCCGAACTCGATCCGCTGCTTGGCCTCCTCGACCGTCATGCCGTTGACCGAGTCGATCCGCACCAGCGGGTTGAACTTCTCGCGCCGCTCGCCCTCGCGCAGCTGGCGAACCTGGCCGGTGACCGCGTCGCCCTTGCGGAGCCCGCACTTGCGCACCATCGACAGGGAGACGTAGACGTCTCCCTCGCTCGGCAGGTAGCCGGTGGTGCGCACGAAGGCGTAGTTCTCGAGTACGTCGAGGATGCCGGCCACGGGCAGCAGCACGTCGTCGTCGCTGACCTGCACCTCGGCATCGGGACGGCTGCGGTCGGTGCGGTCGGTGCGGTTGTTGCGGTCCCGGTCTCGGTTGCGGTTGCGGCGTCGGCGGCGACCTCCGGACTCCTCGTCGCGGTCGCTGCGGGTGTCGCTCCGGGTGTCCGGACGGTTGTCGCTGCGGCTATCCGGACGGTTGTCACTGCGGGTGTCACTGCGGGTGTCACTGCGGGCGCCGTTGCGGCTGTCTGTCCGTGCCTCGCCTGCACCGGCGCGGTTGTCGTTGCGGCTGCGCTCCCGCTCGGGCCCGGAGGCACCGGTTGGGTCGGCGAAGGGCGAGCCCTGCTCGACCGGGGCCGAGGCCCGGTCGACCTGCTGTGCGGGTGCGGTCCCGGCCGCGCCGGCGCCGTTGGACGGCGCCTCGGCCCGACCGTTCGCCGAGCCAGCTGCCTGGACCCGCGACGGAGCTCCAGCTGAAGCCGCGCCGTGGGGCTCGCCCGCAGCCGGTCGGCCGCCCTGCGCCGCCTGGATCACCTCGATCAGCTGGCTCTTGCGCATCCGGCCGGTGCTCTTGATGCCGAGGCCGCCGGCCATCTGTTGCAGCTCGGCGAGCACCATGCCCGTCAGTCCTCCGCTGTTGCGGCGAGACGCGGCACCCGATTCGGCGGCCGCCGCGACGGAGTCGCCGGCAGCCGGAGGAAGTGTGTGAGTTTCGGTCACGTGAGGTCCTTCCACGTCGGGGAGCCCACAGGCTCACCCTTGGTCAGTCGCGCCTGGGTCTTCCAGGCGCCGCTGGTCTTACCCCTTGTATCCGACAAGAGGTGAGGAGACGACTTCACCGTCACGATCATCCAGCTGCCCGGGTACGGCGGCGGACCGGCGGGATGGAGCTCCCGCGAGTCTTGGACCGGCGCACCGGCAAGAGAGCCGGATGGGTGAGGGAAGGTTGTACGACCGCTGCTGCCCTGTGTCGAGTCGCGGTGCGAGACGACTGAGGTCATCTGCTGGTCGTACGAGGCGAGCGTAGCACCCGCCACCGCGATGTCACTCCACCGACCAGAACCCACGACGCGTGTCCCGCATTCCCCGACCATCATCCGCCCGTGGCGCCGGCCTAGCCGCCGTCCGCACGCCGATGCAGGCCACCGACCCTCAGGTCAGGTGGCCGACCTCGTTGAGCAGGGCAACCTGGTGGTTGTGGAAGAAGTCATCCTCGCGCAGCAGAGTGATGCCCCCGGACGAGAAGCGGAAGTTCACCGAGCCCGCCGCGTCGATGGGCATGCCGACCCAAGCCGCGAGGAGGAACGTGGCCGTGCCCCCGTGCGTCACCACGACCTGGTTCTCCACCGCTGACTGCAAGACACGCTCCATCGCCGCGTAGGCCCGCACGGCTAGCTCCCACTTCGTCTCGGCCCCGTCGACGCCCTCGTCGTGACGCATCCGCTCACCGACGGCGGGCGGCGGGACGAACCGCTCGGCCAGCCATGCCTGCGGCCGTCCGCCTGCCTCGCCGTAGGACTTCTCGCGTAGGTCGGTGTCGACTACCACGTCGACACCAAGCCGCTTCGCGACGACCTCGGCTGTGCGCCGCGCGCGCAGCAGGTCGGACGAGAACACCTCGACGGCAGCGTCGACCGGAAGCCGGCCGGCCAGCGCCTCCGCGATCTGTCCGGCGTGCGCCCGACCGCGATCGGTGAGGTCGGAGTCGAACCATCCACCAACGAGGTCATCGACGTGGTGCGTGGCCTCCGGGTGCGTGACGACATACAGGGCTCTCATCCCTGGCCCCACTGGCTACCTCGACCCGCGACGACGTCGAGCCGCATCAGGTCCTCGACGCGCTCGGCCCGCACGACCACCTCGGCCCGGCCGTCGCGTACGGCCACGACCGCCGGACGCGGGACGTGGTTGTAGTTGCTTGCCATCGAGCGGCAGTAGGCGCCGGTGCCGGGCACCGCAAGCAGGTCGCCGGGGCGGACGTCCCCGGGCAGAAACTCGTCCCTGACCACGATGTCGCCGGACTCACAGTGCTTGCCGACGACTCTGGTGAGCGACGCGTCGGCGGATGAACGTCGGGAGGCCAGCGTGCACGAGTGGGCGGCGCCATAGAGAGCAGTACGCGGGTTGTCGCTCATCCCACCGTCGACGCTGACATAGGAGCGGACCGCTCCCCCGGAAAGTGGCACCTGCTTGGTCGTACCGACGCGGTAGAGGGTGCACATGGCCGGACCGACCACCGCCCGACCGGGCTCGATCGACAGGCGCGGCACTGCCAGGTCGAGGGCAGCACACTCACGTCGCACGATGCCCAGCAACCCGTCGGCCAACGCCTGTGGCGTCGACGGCGTGTCCCGCGTGGTGTAGGCGATGCCGAAACCGCCGCCAAGTCCGAGTTCGGGCAAGCTGAGGTGCAGCTCGTGACGGATGCGCGCGTGCAGGGCGAGCACCCGCCGGATGGCCACCTCGAAGCCAGCGGTGCCGAAGATCTGTGAGCCGATGTGGGAGTGCAGCCCGCGCAGCCGCAGGCCCGGCACGGCCACCACCCGCCGGACCGCCTCGAGTGCGTGTCCTTCGGCGATCGAGAGACCGAACTTCTGATCCTCGTGCGCTGTGGCCATGAACTCATGGGTGTGCGCCTCGACGCCCGGGGTGACGCGTACCAGAACCGAACAGTCCCTCCCCGACACGCGGACGAGCTCCGCCAGCCGGGCGATCTCCTCGAACGAGTCGATGACGAGCTTGCCCACGCCCGCATGCACAGCGGCGGCCAGCTCGTCGTCGCTCTTGTTGTTGCCATGGAAGGCGACGCGTTTGGCCGGCATCCCCGAAGCCAGCGCCAGCGCGAGCTCGCCACCGGAGCAGACGTCGAGGCTCAGTCCCTCGTCGTGCACCCACTGCGCCACGGCCCCGCACAAGAAGGCCTTGCCTGCGTAGTAGACGTCGACCCCGGCGAAGGCCTCGCGGAACTCCCCGGCGCGGCTGCGCAGGTCGGCCTCGTCGAGGACGTAGACGGGCGTGCCGTGCTCGGCGGCCAGCTCGTCGACACCAACGCCGCCGATCACCAGCCTGCCGTTGGCGTCCTTGCCGGCGGTACGCGACCACAACCCGGGCACCAGTGCGTTGACGTCGTCTGGCGGCAGCAGCCAGGCCGGGCCGCGTCCAGCTGCCGGGCCGCCCACGGTGCCGGCCTCAGGCGCGCTAGCGTTGCTCACATCCGCTCGGGGGCGGAGACGCCGAGCAGTCGCAGCCCGTTGGCCACTACCTGTCGGGTCGCGGCCACCAGGAGCAGGCGGGCGCGGTGCAGGTCGGTGGGCTCCTCGTCACCCTGCGGAAGGACCCGGCACTCGTCGTAGAAGCGGTGGAACGTGCCCGCGGTCTCCTCGAGGTAGCGGGCCACCCGGTGCGGCTCGCGCATGGTGGCCGCCTGCCCGACGACCCGGGGCAGCTCGGCCAGCGCCCGGAGCAGGTCTCCTTCTCGCGGGTGGGCCAACAGGGACGGGTCGAAGTCGTCACCGGCGGGTTGGATGCCGAGGTCCACAGCGTTGCGGAGGATCGAGGCCAGCCGGGCGTGCGCGTACTGCACGTAGAACACCGGGTTGTCATTGCTCTGGCGCGTCCACAGCTCGAGGTCTATGTCGATGGGTGAGTCCGAGGAGTAGCGGACCAACGCGTACCGGGCAGCGTCGACGCCCACCACGTCGACGAGGTCCGCCATCGTGACGATGGTGCCGGCCCGCTTGGACATTCGCAGCGGGACGCCGTCGCGCAGCAGGTTGACCATCTGGCCGATGACCAGCTCGAGGTTCTCGTGCGGCTTGTCGCCGAACGCGGCGCACATCGCCAGCATCCGCCCGACGTAACCATGGTGGTCGGCGCCGAGAATGATCACCACCAGGTCGAAGCCCCGCTCGCGCTTGTCGAGGTAGTACGCCAGGTCAGCGGCTATGTAGGCCGGCTTGCCGTCGGACTTGATCACGACCCGGTCCTTGTCGTCACCGAAGTCGCTGGAGCGCAACCACACCGCACCCTCGGCCTGGTAGATGTTCCCCAGCTCCTCGAGCCGGGCAACAGCCCGGTCCACGGCCCCGGACGCGTGCAGCGAGGCTTCGTGGAAGAACACGTCGAAGTTCACGCCGAAGGCGTGCAGCTCGGCCTTGATCGCGTCGAACATGAGGTCGACGCCAACCCGGCGGAACACCTCCTGCGCCGCCTCGTCGGAGAGGTCCAGGACGCCCGGCTCGACCGCGACGACCCGGGCGACGATGTCCTCGAGGTAGCTGCCCGCATAGCCGTCCGCCGGGACCTCGCGGCCGTGGGCGCGAGCGAGCAGTGAGCGCGCGAACCGGTCGACCTGCGCTCCGTGGTCGTTGAAGTAGTACTCCCGCGTCACACCGGCTCCGACGAGCTCGAGGATCCGGGCCAGGCTGTCACCCGCGACCGCCCAGCGTGCGTGGGCCAGGTGCACCGGGCCGGTCGGATTCACCGAGACGTACTCGAGGTTGATCCGTGAGCCCGTCAGCAGCTCCGACCCCCCGTACGCCGGCCCCGCCGACACCACCTCGGCCGCGACCTTGCCCTGCGCGGCCGCTTCGATGCGCAGGTTGAGGAAACCCGGTCCGGCCACCTCCGCGGCTGCGATGCCCGAGGTGCCGGTGAGCCGGGCAGCGAGCTCGGCTGCCAGCTCGCGCGGAACCAGGCCGGCCGGCTTGGCCACCTGCAGCGCGATGTTGGTTGCGTAGTCGCCGTGCTCCTTGACCTTGGGTCGCTCGATCCGCACCGTGCTCGGCACCCCCGTCGGCATGCTCAACCGGCCCTCGTCGACGAGGTCGGCCAGCACGGCGACGATGGCGTCGGACAGCTGTTCGGGAGTCACCCGTCGAGGATATCGACGACAGGCCCTGGCCGGCTCAACAGTCACCGACGCGGGCCAGCACGTCTCGCACGGTGTCCACCAGGTGCGCGGGCTCGAACGGCTTGGTGACATAGGCGTCCACGCCGATGTCGCGGCCCCGGTTAAGGTCCGCCGGCTGCGCCTGCGTGGTCACCATCACCAGCGGCACCGCGGCGGTCCGTTCGTCGGCGCGCAGCCTTGCCGCAGTCGAGAAGCCGTCCAGGCGCGGCATCACGACGTCGAGCGTCACCAGGTCGGGCAGCTGGTCACGGGCGCAGCGCGACAGCTGGTCGAGGCAGTCCTGGCCATCGACGGCCTCACTGACCTCGAAGCCCTCCAGCTCCAGATTCAGCCGGATCAGCATCCGCAGCGCCGGGGTGTCGTCGACCACAAGGACCCGCTGCGCCCGCATGCTTCAAACGCTAGCGGCCACCGGGCGACGTGATTCCCGTGCGCTAGGCTGCTGCGGCCCTGGAGCCCCCGTAGCTCAGGGGATAGAGCGCCGCCCTCCGGAGGCGGAAGCGCAGGTTCGAATCCTGCCGGGGGCACTGTGTGTGATGTCTCGGGACATCAGAGAAAGCAACGCGGGCCCCGTAAAACGGGGCCTGCGAACCCACGGTCGCCTAGGATCCGCCAGATCGTCGACACCGCCGGCGAGCAGCCGCGCCGCTGGGCGAGGCGTGGTAGGACGATTCAAGCGGCATTGGACATCAAATTCGCGACATGCGACGTAGGAAGGTCTCAGTTCCGGGTGGCGGCAGGGACTTGGATCCATAGAGCGCAGAGAGTGCGTCGACCATGGCCCCGATGAACGATCGGTCCTGCCC
>JBBSGC010000059.1:0-11927 GCA_038254525.1 Propionibacteriales bacterium
ACACAGCCACCAACTGATCCCCGGCCGGATGGCCGGCCCGGTAGGCGCGGAATCCGCTTGTGCCGTCCGCGAGACCGCCAGCGGTGAAACGTACTCCACGGTGCCCGCCTCGCCGCGGGTGCGCGGAGAAGCTGCCAGTTCCCCGCGGCCAGCCTGCAGGAGAGCCTCTCGGGCGGCGGCGACCACCGTCGCAGCCGACGCTGCCCGCACGTCGTCATCGGTCAGGACGCGCATGAGCTCACCATTGCAGATGAGGTGCGCGTGGTTCAGCTACGCAGCTCGTCGACGAGGATCCGAGCGATGCGGCCGATTCCGGCGTCGATCGCCGCGGGATCGGTGGTGACGTCCGGGGCGCGTCGCGTGAACACGGCAACCGCGTACGCCTGGCCGTCTGGGAACGCCACGACGCCTGCCTCGTTGCGTACGATCCCCATCAGTCCGCCGCTCTTGGCTGCGGTCGCGACTTCCCCTCCGAAGCCTGAGGCGATCCGGTTCCGCGTGAGCTGGTGGCGCATGGCGTGGCGCACCGACGCGCACGCGTCGGGATGGGCGACGCCGTCGGTCCAGATGGCCTGCAGCAGCCGCACGGTCTCGGCAGCTGTCGTGCGGCTTCCGCGGGTTGGATCGAGCGCGGCCGCGCTGGCCAGCCGGTCCCGTAGCTCCGCGGTCGAGGGAGGACCTGGCACCGAGGGGTCGTGCGCGGCCAAGGTTGCGTAGTCGGCGAAGCCCACCTCAACCGCCAGCTCATCGAGCATCGTGATCAAGTCGCTCGCGATGAGGGTGTGCGAGAGCCCGATACCGACGGTCATCGAGTTGATCGCATCCAGGCCCACCAACCCGATGAGCTCGTCGGTCGCCACATTGTCGCTGATTGTCAGCATCTGGGACACCAGGTCCCGGGTCGACATCCGGACCTCGTCACGCATCAACGAGATCCCCACCGGACCCGGGGTCCGGGCGTGAGGCAACAGGACCCGTTGCTGAGCGCCATCGATCTTGCCCGTCACCATGGCGTCCTCGGCGGCCAAAGCGACCTGCACCTTCATGACAGAAGCCGGCGTCACCAGATCGTTCTCAGCCAGACCGACACCGTGTCCAGAAGCGATCGGCACCGCGACAGCGGACCCCGTCAAGCCCAGATCTTCGAACACGGCCCGTATGTCCACGACGCCAACTATCCCAAGCACCCGCGCTCATGCCGATCCTGAGCGTTCCGAAGAGCCACCGGTAGGCCAGCTTGAATCGTCCCCAGCAGGGGCTCCGGGTGTCATTGGTGTTCGTATTGCGGGACTGGCTGCTGCTGCGTGCAATCTGGGTGCGGGCGGTTGCGATGAGTACCAGCAACGCGGCGCCGACGATGAGGGCGCCGGCACTGCTGAGCGCGGTGGCAGGTCCGTGGTCGCTGGTGAGGGCGGCGGCGAGGGGGAGGCCGAGGACGGTGGCGGCAATGGCGGCAATGGCGGCGTTGACGGTGACGTTCGCCAGTGGGGTGCACACGCCGATTCCGGCACGCGACGGTGAGGAACAGCAGGTAGGTGGGTGCGGCAGCGAGGCCAATGAAGCCGAGACCGGCGCCGGTCCAGGCCAGGCAGCAGGTGCGGGAGAGCCAGCGGTCGGCGACGCGGGCGGCCAGGACCGTTCCGATGAGGTTGCCACCCCCGAACGCGGCCAGCACGAGGCCGTATCACGCCGAGTCCGTGCTGGTAGCGGTGAGCGATGAGGAAGGGTGTGGTCAGGGGTGAACGCCGGCTATGCCAGGTTGCTGACGCCGCGCAGGACGAGCGCGTCGCGCAGCGCTGTGCGAGCCACGATGGTCTGTCAGCCGGCCAGCAGTGCGGTGGCTCCGAACCGTTCCGATGTCGCCGCTGACGAGCGGTCTGAGGCGGTGGTAGTGCGGTGGAGTACGGCGGTCAGGCAGGCGGCGGAGACGAGGAAGGTGGCAGCGTCGATCGTGAATAGGTGGATCTCGGGCAGGAGGGTCAGGAATCCCACGACACCGGGGCCGAGGATGCGGCCGAGCCGGTCGGTGCTGTCCAGTAGGGAGACCATCGGGGTGAGGGCGGCGGGCTCAACCAGGCGGGGAAGGGTGGCTTGTAACGCCTCAGGCCGCCCAGGGCGGCGGCGACAGCGGCCAGTGCCGGCACGGTCAGCTGCCCGCTCACGTACAGCATGGGCACGACTGCGACCACTCCGGCGCTGCCGACGTTAGCCTCAAGCCATGATCGACCACATCGGTGTCCAGGTGGCTGACGTCGAGGCGTCGCTGGCCTTCTACCTACGCACGTTCGCAGCGATCGGGATCCGCGAGGTGATGCGCTTCCCGCATGGCGATTCCATCGTGGTCGGCCTGTCCGGTCCGGACGGCATCCCCAACTTCTGGCTCAGCCCAGCCGCCGGCGCCGAGGCTCGAGAGCTGCACCTGGCTTTCCGCGCCGCCGACCGGCAGGCTGTCGACGCGGTCCACGCCGCCGCTGTGACGGCGGACGCGGAGGTCTTGCACGCTCCGCGTGAGTGGCCCGAGTATCACCCGGGCTACTACGGCGTGTTCCTGCGCGACCTCGACGGCCACAACGTGGAAGCCGTGCACCACGGGGACTGATCCAGACCGGGCAGGGCGCCGAGCTGGCCAGGGCCTACGCCGCAGCGGCGTACCAGGCGGCCAACCGGGCGAACCCCTGCTCGAGACTCACCTGCGGCGCCCAACCGAGCGCCTCGCGCGTCCTTCGTTGGTCGAACCAGTGTGCGGTCGCTAGCTGCTCGGCGAGGAAGCGGGTCAGCGGCGGGGTGTCCCGCCGCCGCGTCACGCTCCACACTCCCTCGACTGCTCCACCAGCCAGCCACCCGGCCCAGAAGGGCAGCCGTCCCCGCGGCCCTGGCGCACCGGCTGCCTGACAGAGCCGGGTCAGGATCTCTGCGACCGGACGTGGCTCACCGTTGGAGACGATCAGCGCCTCCCCGTGCACGGCGCCGCCAGCGGTGACCGCCGCGGCCAGGGCGGTGGCTGCGTTGTCGACGTACGTGGTGTCGATGAGCGCCACACCGGAGCCGATGACGGGTAGCCGCCCGGCCCGCGCTCGCGCCACGATCCGCCCCACGAGCTGGGTGTCGCCCGGTCCCCACACCAGATGCGGACGCACGACAAGCACGGCCAGCGCGGCTGAGTCTGCGCCCAGCGCTGTGAGCTCGGCCGCGGCCTTCGACCGGGCGTAGTGCCCGTGCGCCCGGGTGGGGTCCGCGGGTTCCACGCCGACGCCCATCCGCGCCCGCCTGCCGGGCGCGACGGCCGGTGTGGAGACGTGCACCAGCCGGGGCACGTGACCGGTGCGGCAGCCGGCGACGACGTTGCGCGTGCCTTCGATGTTGGCGCGGACGAACTCAAGCCATCGGCCCGTGAGGTCGACCTTCGCCGCCAGGTGCACGACCGCGTCCTGGCTGCTCATGGCGCGGCGCACCACTGTTGGGTCGGCGATGTCTCCGAGCACTTCCCGGCAGGGCAGACCCGAGGGCCGGCGTTGCAGAACGCTCACCTCGTGGCCGCGGCCGAGCAGCACCTCGGCGGTGGCTCGGCCCAGCATGCCGGTGGCCCCGGTGACCAGGACCTTCACGAGGGATGCGGGTCACGCGGCCACCGCCGAGCGGTGCCGCAGAGAACCCCCGTGGCCCAACGCGCGAGCTCCTGCCGGTCGATCTTCGACGCATGCCGGATGTCGAGCGGCAACGCCGCCGCGACCAGCACGGCGGCCACACCGACGCCCGCCGCACTGCGCACGGAGGAGGCCAGCGCGGGCTCGGCAAGCTTCCCGCCGGCGGGGAGCCGACCCGGCAGGCGCCGCGCAGGCACCGAGTCGTTCGCTACCACCACGACCACGACCACCTGCGCCCCGGCGGGTCCCACGCCGACGACCGCCGCGGCACGCACGTCGTCGAGCGTCTCGACGCGCTGCTCGATGCCCACCGGTGTCACCGGACCGCGATCCGTCGTGACGACGTGGGGCAGCCGGCCGGCTATCCACAGCCGGCCGGCGGAGTCAAGATGCCCCACATCGCCGGTGCGGTGCCACCCGTGGTTGCGCGAGCTGGCGCGCTCGGTCGACCACAAGGCGTCATACCGGTCCTTGACGTGCTCCGCCCGCACGCACACCTCCCCGGTTCGCCCCGGGTCGGTGGTCAGCTGCCCGTCGGCGACCCCGGATCCCGACAGCGGGCTCACGGCCACGTCGACGCCGGGCAGCGGGCGCCCAACGCAGACGCCCTCGCCGGCTCCCGCCTCGGCTAGCTCCGCGCCCGAGACATCGGTGACCGGCAGCGCCTCGGTCATTCCGTATGGGGTGTGCGCCTCTGCGCTCGGCAGCAGCTCCCCCACCGAACGCAGGAGGGTCGTCGGCACCGGTGCGCCGGCGCAGATGAGCAGGCGTAGGTGGCTCAGGGCAGAGCGCTGTCCCACCGAGAGGTCGCTCGCGCTGGCTGTGACGCTCCGCAATGCCGCCGGCGAGGAGAACACGACAGTCGCATCGACGGCCGCCACCGCATCGGCTAGAGCGCCCGCGGTGAGCGTTGCTGGCGCCGTCACGTCCATGTCGGGGACCGCGGAGCCGATGCCGAGGGCCGGCCCCAGCAGGGCGAACGGTGCGAAAGCGGCCACCAGCCGGTCCTGCGTCGTGATTTCGTACGTCGACCGCAGGAGCTCGAGCTGCGCGAGGACCTGGCGATGTCGATAGACGACGCCCTTGGCCGGGCCCGTCGCGCCGGAGGTGAAGACCACGGCGCAGTCCTCGTCTGGCGACGGCTCGGCAGGCACTTGCGCATCGCCGAGCTCGGTGAGGTCGGTGAGGTCGGCAAGTCCGTGCTCGGCGCCGAGCGCTCGCCGCACGGGAGGGCTGAGCCGCCCCGCCGAGATGCGCACCGCCGACAGCTGCATCAGCCGCGCTGCGGCGAGCCCCTGCCAGCTGCCGATGACGTAGTCGACCGCCGCGCTCCGCAGCGCCCGCCGCATGCCGGCGAAGCCAAGTCCCTTGTCGGCGATGACCACCACGGCACCAGCGCGCCACACGGCATAGACGGCCGCCGTGAGTTCCGCCGAGGGCGGCACCAGCAGCGCCACCCGATGCCCGGGGCGCACCCCGGTGGCGGCCAGCCCGGCGGCGAGGTCGTGCACCCGCCGAGCGAGGGTGGCCCAGCTCACGCTGACCCCCCCGACCTCGACGACCGCAGGCGAACGGTCGTCAGCACGCGCCGCCAGTGCTGACCACAAAGTCCGCCCGCCGTCGGCGAGCGAAGCCGGCAGCCGGCCGGTAGCCGGTCCAGAGACCTGCCGCGCGCCACCCGCCGCTATGCGTGTGGGTGCCGCGCCGAGATCGGCCACCCACTGCGCCACGGCCTCGGCATACTGCGGCGCGTCCTCGGTGACCAGGTGCGAGGCGCCCTCGTAGCGGTGCAGCTGCGCCTGCGGCAACCGCTCACGAAGGTCGGCCAGGTGCTGCTCGCCGAACACCGGGTCGCGAGGCCCCCACAACAGCAGCACGGGTACGTCGACCGAGCGCACACCGGCGGCGATGGCATCGAGGGCTGGTCGGGAGACGTGGCCCGGCGTCCACGGGATGTCGGCGACGAAGTCACCGACCGACTGCCGTCGTGCGGCCGAGGCGTACGGCTGCGCGAGAGCCCGACGGACCGCACGCGGCAGGGCGGGCCGGGACAGGACCGCCGCCGCCCGTACGAAAGCCGGCGTACGGACGCAGATTGCGTCGCGAAGCAGCGGCGCGGAGACCAGGCGGATGAGCGCCGGTCCTGGGTCATGCTCGAGGCGCGCCACCGCCGTGTTCGCGAGCACGATGCCGCTGAGCTGGTCACGATGGGCCAGCGCCCACCCCAACGAGATGGCGCCACCCCAGTCGTGCCCGACTGTCACGACCGGACCGGTGATGCCCAGAGCCTCGGTGAGGTCGCCCAGATCGGCCACTCGTTGGGCAAGAGTCCGGGGCCTGGTCAGCCGCTCGGAGTAGCCCATGCCGAGCTGGTCCGGCGCCACGACCCGCCAGCCGGGCGCGGCTGTCAGCAGCCGGCGCCAGAGGTAGGACCACGTGGGGTTGCCATGGACGCACAGCAGGGTGCCCACCGGATCTGGCACACGGTTGTCCAACACGTGCCAGGTGTGGCGCCCGTCCGCCGCGGAGACCGTGACTCGTCGGGACCAGGCCGGTCGGAGTCCGGCGATGTTGATGGGAGTGTGGGTGGCCTGGACCACCGTCACCACACGATCTCGAGGCACGAGGCGTTCAGTCCCGAGCCGATGCCCATGAGGAGCACGCGGTCGCCGTCCTCCAGACTGTCCACCTCGGTCGCGAGCGTGAACGGGACCGATGCCGGGCCGATGTTTCCGCGGGTGGGGAAGGTTCGTGGCACCAGGGCGGGGTCGACCCCGAGTCGCTCACACAGCGCGTCGGTGTGCACCTGGGAGATCTGGTGGATGACGTACCGGCTCATGCCGCGCGCCCAGTCGAACTCTTCCCCGACGTCTGCCCACAGGTCGGCGGAGAGCTGGAGCCCGGCATTCAGCAGGCCTTTGAGGTCGGTGTGCATCAGGTCGTTGTCACCGATGCACAGCTGGTGGTGCTCGGTGCCGGCTCGGCTGACCGCCCCGACCATGCGATGCCCTTCCGGGTGCCGGTCGGCACGGCCCAGGACCATCGCGGCAGCGCCGGAGCCGAGGGTGAGCGTGGCGAACTGGGAGAGCACGTCGCGGGCGGTCGTGTCCGGACCGGACAATCGAGCGATCGTGTTCTCCTGCACGGTCCGGGAGTCCTCGCCGTTGACCACCAGTGCGTACTCCACAACACCAGCGTCGATCATGGCGCCGGCCAGCTCCATGCCATTGACGAAGCCGAGACAGGCGTTCGTTACGTCGAAGTTCTGACACGAGGTGGCCAAGCCGAGCGCGTGATGCACCGACACGGCTGTCGACGGCTCGAGGTGCTGGCGGCTCACCGAGGTATTGACGAGCAAGCCGACCTGCGCGGGGTCGACGCCGCTCTCTCCGAGCGCCTTCGCTCCGGCCGTGGCTGCGCCGTCGACGAACGACACGCCATCCGGCCACCAGCGGCGCTCCCGGATACCCGCGAGCCGCTCGAGCATTCCCGGCCGGAGTCCTACCCGCTTGTAGGTGTCTGCGAGGCGCTGGTCCAACGCCGCGGAGGTGATGATCTCAGGTGCGTCAGCCGTGCACACCGTCAGGACGGCGGTATTGGTGAATCGGTGCGTCGCGTTGCCGCTCATGGCAGGTCCAGTCCCCAAAGAGGACGACCTGAGGCTGGTGCGCCGCCCTGTGCGTTTCGTCCTTACCCCGTCAGGCGACTCGTATGCGTACTCGTCGCGTCGAGCGGCTGGTATGGCGCAACGGTATCCGGTCATGTGAGCGAGGTTATGTGGGCGAGGGACCCCGGGTGCCACAAAGCCCGGAGGCCGAGGCATCGGCCAAGCTCAGCACCACTGCGGTTGACCGGCGACCGGTTGTCCTGGCGACCGCCACCGAATGACGGGAAGATGCGCACCCAGCGTCGTTGGTGTCGGTGGTTGCCCGTCGCTCGGCGGCTCGGCGCTCGGTGGCCCGGCTCTCGGCGGCCGACGTCGGGATCCCGACCGTTCACGGGGATCGCGGCCAACTCGGCTGGGTCAGCCGACGGCGGCCAGGACGAGGTCGGCGGCCTCGACCGGTTGGTCCCAGTGCGGGAAGTGGCCGCAGCTGTCGAACCAGTGCAGCGTCGCATCGGGGAACAGCTCAAGGGCACGCTCGGCCTGGCTGGGCAGCGTGACCCGGTCCTGCCGGCCCCAGCCGATCACGACCCTGCCGTTGAGCGACCCGGCCGGCGCGCCCTGCTGCCTCGGTCCGTGGACGAGTGAGTGCAGGGCCTCGTCGAGACCCTGCGCCGCTCGGTAGCTCCGCAGCTCGGTCAGCACCAGGTCGGGGGGCAGCTGCCATGGTCGGGCGGAGAACTGCGCCATCAGGGCGGTGCGTCCGACAGCATTGCCGGTGAGCCACGGCAGCGCCGGCTGGATGCGCCGCACCAAGAAGATGGACGCCTTGATCGAGGCGCCGAAGATTTTGGCTTGTCGGGTGGTCCAGAAACCGCCGGGATCGAGGGCGACGGTGGTGCCGCCGTGGCCGCGGTGAGCCATCTCGAGCACCATGCGCGCGCCCATCGAGCTGCCGACCAGATCGACCCCGCTCAGCCCTTCGGTCTCGATGAAGTCCTCGACGGCGTCGGTGAGCGTGGCGACCGACACCTCCCCGGCCAGCGGCGGGGTCTCGCCGCAACCGGGCAGGTCTATCGCGATCACCTCCCGCCGGGCAGCCAGCGCGGGCAGAACCAGATCCCAGCTGTGCGAGTTCGAGCCCAACCCGTGTACAAGCAGCAGGGGCTTGCCGGAACCTCGGCGTATGGCGTGAATTGGCTGTCCTCGCTCTAGACAGCTGTCGGCTAGAGCTTCGCCGCGAGTACGTCGACGGGCTTGATGTCCGGCGCCGACGAAAGCAGGTCGTCGGCTTTTTCCATCAAGGCGGCGGCGATGGGGCCGTTGAGATGTGCGTCGCGCCCTTCGCTGCTCGGGAACACATCGAAGATCGCGAAGGTCGAGTCGTCGACCCTGACGGCGAACCAGGCGGTCGTGTCCGGCTCGGCCTCGGCGAGTGGCTGGGCAGAGGCCAGGAAGTCGGCGAGCTCCTGTTCCTTGCCGGGCTGGGCGTGCAGTGAAACGAGCAGTCCGACGGTGACCATGAGGAGTCCTCTCAGAGCGGACCCGCCTCCTCACCGGCGGCGGGTCAGGGCGCGTCCCGGGCGTGCACTGACCATTCCAACACGGGTTGGCGGTTCGCGCGGATTCTCAGCCGCCGCAGGCTCGCCACCTGGCCCACGGTCTGCGCCCCGCCGCAGAACCACGAGGGCTGCGAGTGGCTCTACGTCCTCAACGGGCAGCTACGGCTCGTCCTCGGCGACCAAGCCCTCTTGCTGTTCCCCGGCGAGGCAGCCGCGCTCGACACTCGCACCCCGCACTGGTTCGGCGGCGTCGACGGCGCAGCTGTGGAGCTCCTGACCCTGTTCGGCCGGCAAGGCGAACGCGCTCGCGTCCGGGCCCAAACCGCACCGAGTAGACCCTCCTGGCTGCGACGGTGTCCGATGATGGGCAGCATCCGTACCGCGAGGAGGCGCCATCATGCTGCAGTTGGGTCTGACGTGGACACAGGCCGCGTCCGTTGTCATCTCGACGGTCGGGATCTATCTGACCTTTTTGGTTCTGCTGCGCCTGGTCGGCCAACGAGCCCTGGCCAGCATGTCGAGCTTCGACATCGCAGCTACCATCGCGCTCGGTGCGGTGGTCGGCAGGGTGGTCCTGGGCTACACCCCGACGCTGCTCGCCGGGGTCATCGCCCTGTGCACGCTGTTCGCCTTGCAGGCGCTCTTCGGTCTCATCCGGCGCAGCCCACGCGTCGATGCGGTGCTCAGCAACCTCCCGCTGTTGCTCATGGCCGACGGCCAGCTCCTGGACGACAACCTTCACAAGGCCCACCTGGTGGAGAGCGAGCTCCGCGCACAGCTCCGGTTAGCCGGCGTCCGCGACTACGACGACGTCGCCTGTGTGATCTTGGAGCGCACCGGGGCGCTGAGCGTCCTTCGCCGAGGCGAGACGATCAGCTCGGCTCTGCTGGCCGACGTCCGCGGTCGCGGCGCGCTGGCAGCAGAGATCGTGGCCGACTAGCGCACTTGGTCAGTTCGTATTCCACCTCACCGTGTTCGGCGCCTTCGATGGGGTCGTCCCACTCGAGGTGGAACGTGCGCACCAGCGTCAGTCCGGTCTTCTCCAGAACCCGCCGGGACGCGGTGTTCACCGCCATGGTCTCGGCGTAGATCCGGCGCACCTCCAGCTCGGCGAACGCCTTGTGGACCAGCGCCCGCGATCCTTCGGTTGCCAGTCCCGGCCCCAGGCTGATCTGCGCAGCCGGTAACCCAGCTCGACCTCGTCGCCGTGGCCGCGCTCCGTCGGTCGCAGGGCGAACCAGCCCTCGAACTCACCGGTCGCCCTGCTGACGGCTGCCCACCGGCCGAGCAGGGGAAACCGCGCGTACTCCTCGAAGAGCCGAGGCAGCACGTCGTGCTCAATCGCTGCCATGGAGGTGGGCTTGCCGCCGGTTATGAAACGGATCGCTGTCCAGCTCGACCAACCGGGCGGCGTCGGCGGCCGTGATTCGTCGCAGCCGCAGCCGGGCCGTCTCCAGGAAGACGTCCATGCTCATGGTCGTGTGCAGGAATCAGCCGTGGTCAGACAGAACGCGCACGAACCCGCACGATACAGACCGTGACGCACACGGCTAAGGCTGCCGGCAGTGACGATCGTTCCGATCGACGACGACAAGGTGTCCCTCGAGCGTCGTTCAGCCCGACTCACCGAAGCCGGTGCCTCGCCGGCCGGGGATCTCCAGACGACACGACAGCAGGAGCGGCGCGATGGCGGGTGGCATCGACTGGCAGGCCTGGCACGCGCCGTACGCCGACGACACCTCACCGCTGGCGCGGCGTCGTCGAGTCATTCAGTCGCACATCCGGGCCTGGTTCGACGCTCGGCCAAAGGCACCGGTACGGGTGGTCAGCGCCTGCGCCGGCGACGGACGGGATCTGTTGGAAGTGCTGGCCGAGCGGGCTGCCACGAACCAGGTGAGCGCCACGCTGGTCGAGCTGGATCCGCGCAACGCAGCCGCGGCGCAGGCGTACGCCCAAGATGTCGGTCTCGAAGGCATCGAGGTCCGCTGCACAGACGCCGGGCTGAGCGACGCCTACGTCGGGGCCGTGCCGGCTGACCTGATGTTGCTGTGCGGCCTGTTCGGCAACATCAGCGACGCCGATGTCGCCGGCACCATCGCGGCGCTGCCGCAGCTGTGCGCGCCGGACGCAACGGTGATCTGGACGCGGTCCCGCCGTGAACCGGACCTGACGTCGACCATCCGCCGGTGGCTGGCCGACCGGTCCTTCGACGAGGCCGCCTTCACGGCGCCCGACGGTGCACTGTTCACCGTGGGTGTGCACGTCTTCGGTGGGCAGAGCGAGCCGTTGCGCCTCGGCGAGGTCTGGTTCCGTTTCGTGCGCTGACCGAGCGGGGCACCGTCCCTACACTCGACAGGGATCCGGGGAGAGTGATGGCCAGCACATCGCTGATCGGCCGCCGGCCGTTGTTGCGCGGCATCGCTGCATCGGCCGCCGCCGGCCTGCTCGGCATCGCATCGGATGGCGGCGCGGAAGTCCCGGGGCCGGGAGCCAGCGGCCGTCCGCGGCCGACGCAGGCGGACTGGAGAGTGCTGCGCCGCCATCTTGACGGCGAGCTCCTGCGCCCGCACGGCGGGGGATACGCACTGGCCGCCCGGCTCTACGACCCCCGCTACGACTCCGTACGCCCGGCGGCGGTCGTTGAGGCGGCGCACGCTGATGACGTCTCGACCGTCCTGGCCTTTGCACGTCGGTTTGGTCTGCCGGTGCGAGCCAAGTCCGGCGGCCATTCCTACGTCGGAGCGTCCACCGTTCGCGATGGCCTGGTGATCTCGACGACGGCCCTGCAGGCCGTGCGTTATGACAGCGGCTCCCGCCGGGTCGGCGTCGGCGCGGGAGCCCGGCTCATCGACGTGCACACCGCGCTCGACCGGCACGGCAGGACCGTCCCGACCGGCACCTGTCCCACCGTTGGTGCGACGGGCCTGACGCTGGGCGGTGGGATCGGTCTGGAGAGCCGGGCGTACGGCTTGACTTGCGACGCCCTGCAGGAGGCCGTCGTCGTCACCGCCGACGGACGTCGGCACACGGCCAACGCCGACCAGCAACCTGACCTGTTTTGGGCGCTGCGCGGCGGCGGTGGTGGCAACCTCGGGATCGTCACGTCGCTGACCTTCG
>JBBSGC010000060.1:0-11722 GCA_038254525.1 Propionibacteriales bacterium
GATGCCGGCGAGCTCCACATCGTGCTGGGCGGCCAGCTTGCGGACCAACGGGGTGACGTATGACGACTCGGCGCCGCCGGTGCCCGAGTCGGGGGTGGAGACCGGACGGGGTGGAGGGGGTGATGCGGGTTGCGCCGGCACCTGTTCGGGACCGGCCTGCCGTTGCGTCTGCGGCTCCGGCGTCGTGGGCGGCAGGTCTTGACGGCGCGGCTCCGGCTGCGCGCCTTCGGTCTCGTCGGCCGACGACTCGCCGCCGCCGCCGCCGACGACGGCGAGCACGGCGCCGACCTCGACCGTCTCGTCCTCGGCGACCTTGATTTCGGTGAGGGTGCCGGCGACCGGCGAGGGGATCTCGGTGTCGACCTTGTCGGTGGACACCTCCAGCAGTGGTTCGTCGACGGCAACGCTGTCACCGACCGACTTCAGCCAGCGGGTGACCGTGCCCTCGGTGACGCTCTCGCCCAGTGCGGGCAGCAACACCTCGGTGCCTCCACCGTCGCGCTGGTCACTGGTGTCGGCCTGCGGTGCCGGCGTCTCGTCCGGTGGCTGCGGACCGGGTTCCTGCTCGCCCTGCGCCGGCTGCTCGTCCTGCGCCGGCTGCTCGTCCTGCGCCGGCTGCACACTCTGCGCCGGCTGCTCGTCCTGCGCCGGCTGCACACTCTGCTCCGGCGGTCCCTCCGCCTCGGCGGCCGGCGGCTCGCTGCCGCCGCCGACGACGGCGAGCACGGCGCCGACCTCGACCGTCTCGTCCTCGGCGACCTTGATCTCGGTGAGGGTGCCGGCGACCGGCGAGGGGATCTCGGTGTCGACCTTGTCGGTGGACACCTCCAGCAGTGGTTCGTCGACGGCGACGCTGTCGCCGACCGACTTCAGCCAGCGGGTGACCGTGCCCTCGGTGACGCTCTCGCCCAGTGCGGGGAGTGTGACGTCGGTTGCCATGGCTACACCTGTCTCCTCGAGCAACATGCCGAACGGCAGGCTGGTTCAGCTGTGCGAGTGCAGAGGCTTGCCGGCCAGGGCCAGGGCCGCCTCGCCGAGCGACTCGCTCTGTGTGGGGTGCGGGTGGATGAGCTGCGCGACGTCCTCGGGGTAGGCCTCCCAGTTGACGATCAGGGAAGCCTCGCCGACCTGCTCGCCCATCCGCGTACCGATCATGTGGACGCCCACGATCGGACCATCCTTCTGGCGGACCAGCTTCACGACCCCGGCGGTCTGCAGGATCTTGCTCCGACCGTTGCCGGCCAGGTTGTACTCGAAGGTGTCGACCTCGCCGTAGACCTCCCGAGCCTGCACCTCGGTGAGACCGACCGACGCGACCTCCGGGTCGCAGTAGGTCACGCGCGGGATGCCCGAGTCGATGATCGGCATCGGGTCGAGCCCGGCGATCTCCTCGGCGACGAAGATTCCGTGACCGAAGCCGCGGTGCGCCAGCTGCAGGCCCGGCACCAGGTCGCCCACCGCGTAGACGCCTGCGACGTTGGTCCGCAGCCGCTCGTCGGTGAGCACGAAACCCCGGTCGACCGTGACCCCGGCATCCTCATAGCCGAAGCCCTGGGAGTTCGGCCCACGTCCGACAGCCACGAGCAGCACGTCGCCCTGCACGGTGTCGCCGCTGTCCAAGGTGACGTCGACACCGTTGTCGTCAGAGGTGACCGAGGCGAACTTTGCGTTGGTCCGGAAGTTGATCTTGCGCTTGCGGAACGCCCGCTCCAGGTTCTTGCTCAGGAGCTCGTCCTCCAGCGGCACCAGATGGGGCAGCGCCTCGATGATCGTCACCTCGGCGCCGAAGGAGCGCCACACGCTGGCGAACTCGACGCCGATCGTCGAGCCGCCGATGATGACCGCGCTCTTCGGGACAAAGTCCATGCCGAGGGCCTGGTCGCTGGTCATCACCCGACCGCCGATCTCGAGGCCCGGCAACGACCGCGCGTACGAGCCGGTTGCCAGCACCACGTTCCGGCCGGTCAGCCGTCGACCGGCAACCTCCACAGTGTCGCGCGCGGTGAGCCGCCCCTCGCCCTGGACCACGTCAATGCTGGCTGCCCCGAGCAGCCCCTGCAGGCCCTTGTAGAGGCCGCTGACCACGCCATCCTTGTAGGAGTTGACCGTGGGCATGTCGATGCCCTCGAACGAGGCGTTCACACCGACCGACGAGCCGTGGTTGACCTCGTCGGCGACCTCGGCGGCGTGGAGCAGTGCCTTCGTGGGGATGCAACCTCGGTGCAGGCAGGTGCCACCCACCTTGTCCTTCTCCACCAGCGCCACCGTCAGGCCGAGCTGTGCGGCGCGTAGCGCGCAGGCGTAGCCGCCGCTGCCTGCGCCGAGGATCACTAGGTCGTAGGGGCTGTCGGCGTTGTCCGCCACCGGGTCCTCCGTGCCGTCCGTCGGCCCAGCCGGTGCCAGCGGGCCGGGGGCGAGGTCGTCGCCGCCGCGGCCATCCTGTCACCCGGGCGGAGCCACTTGCCACCGGGGAGCGGCGTCGCCGGTGAGGCACACTGGGTCTGCGGCCGACGTCGGCCAGCGCGGCGGGAGAGGACTCAACGCATGGGGTTGCTTGGACGGCTGTCGCGGCGCAGGGGCTCCGGAACCCTGACGTCGGACCGCGGCTCGCAGAGTCTCGACCGACAGCACCTCGACGAGTTCGTCGCCACCCGGCAGGGGGTCGAGGGCTTCGTCGAGCCGCGGACCACGGTCACCGAGACGACGTTGCTGTTGGTGGGTCTCGACGGTGAGTGGACGCGGCGGCGGGTGCCGTCGGCGGCCTGGGCGCACGACTTCTGCAACCGGCTGGGAGTGCCGAGCTACGACGCGGCCGTGGTCGGCTACCCGCAGCGGATGCGGGACTTCAACCGGCGGCAGACCCGCGGGGGCACATCCTCCGCTGGGTGAGCCATCAGCCGCTTGCGCCGTCAGCCTGCTCGGCGAGCGACTGCGCGAACCGCACCAGCGTCCGGACCCCGGCCCCGGTGCCGCCCTTGGGCGTATAGCCGTAGGGCTCGCCGTCGTTGAACGCCGGGCCCGCGATGTCCAGGTGCGCCCAGCGGGCTTCGTCGACGAACTCCCGCAGGAAGGCTGCGGCGAACAGGGCGCCGCCGTACGGCTCGGGGTTGTGCTGACGGATGTCGGCGACCGCCGAGGAGCGCACCTTCGCCTTCATCTCCTCGGCGATGGGTAGTGGCCACATCGACTCACCGGCGAGCCGGGCGGTGGCCGGGATCGCGTCACGAAGCCCGTCGTCGTTGGACAGCACGCCGCTCGTTCGGGTGCCGAGACCGACCACGCAGGCGCCGGTGAGGGTGGCGACGTCGACGATCATGTCGGGCTGCTCCTCCCGGGCGAGCACCAGCGCATCGGCGAGCACGAGCCGCCCCTCGGCGTCGGTGTTGTGCACCTCGACCGTCGTGCCGTTGCGGATCCGGAGCACGTCGCCGGGCCTGGTCGCAGACCCGCTCGGCATGTTCTCCGCGAGTGCGGCGTAGCAGCTGATCTGGACCGGCAGACCCAGCGCGGCGATCGCGTACGTGGCGTTGACCACCGCCGCCGCACCCGCCATGTCGCACTTCATGGTCATCAGGCCGGCCGTGGTCTTCAGGGTCAGCCCACCCGAGTCGTAGGTGATGCCCTTGCCGACCAGCGCCAGCGACGCCACCGGCCGGCGCGGCGTGTACGTCACCTTCACCAGCCGCGGTGGGTTCACCGATCCCTGCCCCACTCCGAGGATGCCGCCGCACCGCTCATCGAGCAGCCGGTTCTCGTCCCAGACGCTGACCTTGACCCGGCTTGGCGTGTCGAGAGCCGTCACCTCGTCGGCGAACCGCTGGGGCGTGAGGTCACGGGCCGGAGTGTTGACCCAGTCGCGGGCCCGGTTGACGGCGGCGCAGACCTGCTCGGCGTTCGCGAGTGCGGCCTTGGCCGCCTTCTCGCGGGCGATGTCGGTGACCACCATGACCGCGCCCACTGGGTCCTGGTCGGCGGCACTCTTGTATGCGGTGAAGGCGTAGCCACCGAGCAGCACCCCCTCGCAGACCGCGCGCAGCTCTTCGTCGTCTCCGGCGGGAAGCGCAAGAACGGCGGTGGCTGCGTCGTGCACCGCCCGGATCCCGGCCCCGGCCGCGCTGCGCAGAGTCTCCGCGCTGACCTGCTGGGGGTCTCCTACACCCACCACCACGACCAACGGGGCCTGGACGGCGCCCGCGCCGGACAGCGAAGCCAGCTCTCCGAGCTTGCCGCTGAACCCGAGCTTGGACAGCACCGGATGGAAGCTGCGGCCGAACGCCTTGGCGACCGAGTCCCCGGGTGCCATCGCGACCAGTCGCTGGTCGGCCCGGCCGACCGCGATGACCACCGCATCGGCACGCGTACTGGCCGGGTTGGCTGCGCGCAGGGTGAGCGTGGTCACGAGTCGTTGGTCCCAACTGTCGATGCCGCTGATGCGCTCACCCTAGACCTGCGAACGGCTGCCTCCTGGGAGCCGGCCGGTGGTGCTCCGGGGGCTCTACGGCGCTGTTGTACGTTCCGCCCATGACGTCTTCCGGACCGCCCGCCGGTGGCGGGCTGCTCAGCTCGCCGCTGCGCGAGCGGCACCTCGCCCTGGGCGCCAGGATGGCGGCGTTCGGCGGCTGGGAGATGCCGCTCGAGTACGCCGGCGGAGGGGTGCTCAAGGAGCACGCCGTCGTCCGTGGAGGCGTCGGGATGTTCGACGTCAGCCACCTTGGCAAGGTGTCGGTGCGCGGCCCGGGCGCGGCCGTGTTCGTCAACGAGTGCCTGACCAACGACCTGGGCAGGATCGCGCCGGGTTCGGCTCAGTACACGCTGTGCTGCGCCGAGGACGGTGGCGTCGTCGACGACCTGATCGTCTACCTGCACAGCGAAGACGAGGTCTTCTGCGTGCCCAATGCCGCTAACGCATCGCAGGTGTGCCGGCTGCTTCGCAGGGCCGCCCCCTCCGGGGTCGAGGTCACCGACGAGCACCGGGGACATGCGGTAGTCGCCGTCCAGGGGCCCCTAAGCGACGAGGTGCTGAGCGCGGTCGGCCTGCCGGTGGGCCATCCGTACATGTCCTTCGTCGAGACCGAGCGCGACGGCTCACCGGTCGTCGTCTGCCGGACCGGCTACACCGGCGAGCGCGGGTATGAGCTCGTGTTGCCCTGGACGGCGGCCCCCGAGCTGTGGGACGCGCTGTTGGCTGCCGGCGAGCCAGCTCAGATCAGAGCCTGCGGCCTGGGAGCTCGAGACACGTTGCGCACCGAGATGGGCTATCCGTTGCACGGGCAAGACATCTCCCTCGACGTCACGCCCGTGCAGGCGCGCCTCGGCTGGGCCGTCGGCTGGCAGAAGCCCCGGTTCTGGGGTCGGGACACGTTGCTGGCCGAGAAGGAGGCCGGTCCCAGGCGAACGCTGCGCGGCCTGGTCGCCAATGGCCGGGGAATCGCGCGCCCCGGCATGCGGGTGCTGCTCACTCGCGACTTTCCCGTGGGCTTGGTCACGTCGGGGACGTTCTCCCCGACCCGCCGGGCGGGCATCGCGCTGGCGCTGCTCGACCCGCAGGTCAGTGAGGGCGCCGAGGTCAGCGTCGACGTACGCGGCCGCCGCGAGATCTTCACGGTGACCAGACCACCGTTCGTGCAACCCACGGTCCGCGCGTCCTAGAGTGCGGCCATGGCATGGACGTGGCGGCTGGAGGACGCCGCCGGGGAGCCGGTGGCCGCCGCAGAGGCCGGCGACCCGTCCTTCCCCAGCCGGGCCGACGCCGAGTCGTGGGTCGGCGAGTGCTGGCAGGAGCTGGCCGAGGCCGGCGTCGACCAGGTGCGCCTGTTCGAGGACGAGCGCGAGGTCTACGGCCCGATGAGCCTGCACAGTCCCTGAGGACGGCTCAGTAGCTCGCTTCGAGCTGCTGGCCACGCCGCACCTGCGGCTTCGGCAAGCGCAGCCGACGAAGCTGGGAGCTACGCAGCAACGTGTACAAGATGGCCCCGCGCGTGCTGTCGCCGGGGAAGCGCCGGCTCAGCTCGCGGCGGGTCTTGATCGTCAGCCAGACCGTGTCCCCGATGGTGGCGATGATGGTGACCAGCCAGGCCAGGCCCTGCAGATTGGTGCCGGCGAAGCCGAGCACGACGATCAGCACCAGCAGCGGCAGCAGGAACTCCGCGACGCTGAAGCGCGCGTCGACGAGGTCTCGGCAGAAGCGGCGCACCTTGCCCTGGTCACGTGCCGGCAGATAGCGGTCCTCGCCGGTGCGCAACGCCGACTGAGTCTTCATCCGCTCCTCATAGCGGCGCTTGCGCAGCTGCTGGCTGGCTTCCTTGCGGGTCTTCGGTGGGGTCATCCGCTGCTTGCGGTAGGCCTGTGCGTCGCGGCGCTTCGGAGTCGGCCGACCCTTGCCCTGCAGCTGGTCCAACCGGTCCTCGACGATCTGGTCGGAGGTGGCCTGTTCGCTGTCCTTGCGGTGGCGTCCGAACACAGGCTGTGGCCTCGCTGCGAGAGGTGGGCGGAGCGCCCAGCGTACTGCCCGCTCGCCCTGGTCTGCGGCGAGCGTAAGGTTTGCCGCATGAGCATCATGAAGCGGCTGAACCTGATATTCCAGTCCAAGGCCAACAAGGCGCTGGACCGCGCGGAGGACCCCCGCGAGACGCTGGACTACAGCTATCAGAAGCAGCTGGAGCTGCTGCAGAAGGTGCGCCGAGGGGTGGCCGACGTCGCCACCAGCCGCAAGCGGATCGAGCTGCAGGTCACCCAGCTCCAGCAGCAGGAAGACAAGCTGCAGGGACAGGCGCAGCAGGCGCTGGCCGCCGGGCGGGAGGACCTGGCGCGCGAGGCGCTGACCCGCCGGGCGGGGCTGCAGACCCAGCTGGGCGACCTGCAGACCCAGCACGCAAACCTGCAGGCCGAGGAGGAGAAGCTGACGCTCGCCTCCCAGCGGCTCAACGCGAAGGTCGAGTCGTTCCGGACCCGCAAGGAGACCATCAAGGCCACCTACACCGCGGCCCAGGCGCAGACCAAGATCAATGAGGCGTTCTCGGGAGTGTCGGAGGAGATGGGCGACGTCGGGCTGGCGATCCAACGTGCCGAGGACAAGACCGCCACCATGCAGGCGCGGGCCGGGGCGATCGACGAGCTGCTCGCCTCAGGGGCGCTGGAGGACCTGAGCGGGCAACCCAACGACGACATCAGTCGCGAGCTCCACCAGCTCTCCGCCGGGCAGGACGTGGAGTCCCAGCTGGCCGCCATGAAGTCGCAGATCGAGCCGGGCGCGCAAGCCAAGGCGATCGAACAGGACACCTCTTCCGGCTCGCCGGCGAGCGCCACCGCCCGACAGGAGGAGCAGGCGTGATCGTCCGCATCCTCGGCGAGGGACAGTACGACGTCGATGAGAGCCACCTCGACGCACTCAACGAGCTTGACCGGGCGGTGGAGTCGGCTATCGAGTCGGGTGACGATGAAGCCTTCGAAACCTCGCTGCACTCGCTGTTCGCAGCCGTGCGCGACTGGGGAAGTCCGCTGGACGACGCCGCGCTCGTGGACTCCGACCTGATCCTGCCGCCGACCGACGCCACCGCCGACGAGGTGCAGGCCCTGCTCGGTGACGAGGGTCTCATCCCCGACGCGTTGTGACCCCGCGTCCGTCCGGTGTGAGGCAGCTGACGTCGCCGTCGGAACGCCGGCCGGTCGCCGAGCGTTGGGGATGCGAAGGGAAGTGAGCAGATGGCGAGGACTCGGTTCCGTGGTGACGCCGGGCTGACCGTGCGGATGGGCGTTGTCGCCTTCCTGCTCGTGGTGCTCTACCTCGGCTTCGGCGCCCTGCTGCTGGTCTACACCAAGTCGGTGGTGGTCGGCGTCGTGATCGTCGTCGCGTTGGCCACCGCGCAGTGGTACTTCTCAGACAAGCTGGCCATGGCCTCGATGCGCGCCCGCGAGGTCACTCCGCAGCAAGCGCCGGAGCTGCACGGCATGATCGACCGCTTGGTCGCCCTTGCCGACATGCCCAAGCCGCGCGTGGCGGTCGCCGACACCGACCTGCCCAATGCCTTCGCCACCGGGCGCACGCCTGACCATGCTGTGGTGTGCGTGACCACCGGCATCATGCGCCGCCTCGACGCCGAGGAGCTCGAAGGCGTGCTCAGCCATGAGCTCGCGCACGTGGCCAACCGAGACGTCGCGGTGATGACCGTCGCGTCGGCACTGGGCCTGCTCGCCGGTTTCGTCGCGCGGTGGGGCCTCTACTTCGGTGGTGGTGACAACCGAGGTCGACGTGATAACAGCGGCGCCCCCGCGTTTGTCGTGATCTGGCTGGCCAGCATCGCGGTCTACGCGGTCAGCTTCGTGCTGATCCGGGCGCTTTCGCGCTATCGCGAGCTGTCGGCGGACCGCAGTGGCGCCTACCTGACCGGCAAGCCATCGGCGCTGGCGTCGGCACTGACCAAGATCTCCGGAGACATGGCGCGCATCCCGACCCGTGACCTGCGCGCCGCCGGCTCGATGAACGCCTTCTTCTTTGCACCGGCCATCCGGTCAGACCAGCTGATGACGGTCTTCTCCACCCACCCCTCGCTCGATGCCCGCCTCGAGCAGCTCGCCCGGGTCTCAGCCGAGCTCGGCCGCCCACTGTGACCCTCTGGGACTCGTTGCTCGGCCGGAGCAAGCCGGCGCCCTCCAACCTGGACAACCTGTTCGCCGTCCCGCAGGCCGCTCTGACGCTGCAGGCCGGTGCCGGCTTCACTCCGACCGGCGTCGGCGCGGTGTGCTACCGGGCCAATGAGGGCGCTGCCTTTGCCGCGATGCAGACCGATGTGCAACAGCTGCTCGACGCCGATGGCGGTCCGGCCGTCGTGCGCTCGCAGGACTCCTACGGCTTCACCTGGCTCGAATGCCGGCAGGACCCCGGCGCTGTCGAGGAGCTCGTAACCGAGCTGCACGCGGTCAACTCGACCCTCCAGGACTCCGGGTTCGGGCCGTCGCTGCTGTGTTCCCTGGTCGGCTTCACCGGCCCGGACGCCAAGCCGCTGGCCCTGGTCTACCTCTACAAGCGCGGCACCTTCTATCCGTTCGCACCCGCCGGTGAACCGCGCCGTGACAACGCGCTGGAGCTGCAGGTGCGCGGCCTCGTCGCCGGTGACGTGCCGATCGAGAAGGACCTCAACCGCTGGCTCGCCCTGTGGGGCGCGCCCGGTCTCGGCTGAGCCCATCGTCTCGGCGTCACATCACGTGCGGGCTGGGAACGTAGGGGGTGGCCGGCTTCATGCCGCGATAGGCCAGGTAGCCGCGGGTGTGGAGCTCCAGCCGAGCCTCGAGCGCGACGTCGACCGCCCACTCCTGCTCGGCGGTGAGATAGCGGACCATGACCGGGCGGCCCGGCGTCGATGCGGCGAGTGACTCCCACAGCAGCCGGGTCGCCGTCCGCAGGTTGCTCGCGGCCAGCAGGTACGGGCCGCCGGCCTCGGCCACGTAGCAGTAGCCGCTGCCGGTGCCGTTGTCGATGACCAGCATTGGGTGCTCGGCCGCCATGACCGGGTGGTCGACCCCGTGGCCCGCGCCGCGGGTCAGGCGGTCGACGGAGTCGCACAGGTCGAAGTCGCCGGCGGAGCCGCTGCGCACGTGGTCCACGACCGGCAGCAGTGACCGGTCGACGGTTCCCCACGCGAACATCACCGGATACAGGGTGAAGCCGGCCTGGCGGTAGCGACGGACCGCGCGCGGATCGTGGGAGGAGCAGATGGTGCCTCGCAGCGCCCCCTGCGAGTGCTGGAGCGCGGCGTCGAGCACAGCCCGGCCGATGCCCGTGCCTTGTGCCCGCGGGCAGACGAAGTAGCTGGACAGCCCCCACCACGTCTCGCGGCGCAGGGACGTCGCCATGCCGACGATCCCACTGGCGTCCTCGGCCACCCAGCAGCCGGGGGCGTCGTGCCGGAGCAGGTGGTGGCAGCGCCGCCGCCAAGCTGCCGCTTGCGCCTCCTCACGCCTTGCGGGCGGCGGCCAGTCCGCCGGCCGGGTGGCGACGTCGAGCGCATGGAACGCGTCGCTCGAGAGCCGCTCGACCGTGGCGACATCGGCTGCACGCAGAGGCCGGATCAGCACGGCGCCCACCGTACGTGACACTGTCCGTCCGGCACTGAGGTTCAATGCCGGCATGCACGTCCTCGTCGCTCCGGACAAGTTCGCCGGCACCCTCACCGCGCCGATGGCTGCCCAAGCGATCGCCGAAGGCTGGCAGCTGCGCGCGCCGCTGGACGAGCTGGTGCGGTGCCCGATGTCCGACGGTGGCCCGGGCTTCGTCGATGTCCTGCACGCAGCGCTCGGCGGGGAGCTCGTGCCGGGCGCCGTGTCCGGCCCGCTCGGCGAGCAGACGCCGGCGAGCGTGCTACTGCACGAGGACACGGCCTACGTCGAGTGCGCCGCCGCCTGTGGCCTCCATCTGCTGCCGCCCGACGTCCGTGACCCTGAGCGAGCCAGCTCCTTCGGGGTCGGGCAGCTGCTGGAGCTGGCGGCGCAGCCGGGTGTTCGGCGGATCGTGGTCGGACTCGGTGGCAGCGCGACCAACGACGGCGGCGCGGGCTTGTTGGCGGCGCTGGGCGCGCGAGCCGACGTGGACCTCGGCGCTGGTCCCGCTGGCCTGGCCGGCATCGGCGCCCTCGACCTGCGCCCCGCTGTCGAGCGACTCGCGGGCATCGAGCTGGTTGCGGCGACCGACGTCGACAACCCCCTGCTGGGCATGTTCGGTGCCACCAACGTCTACGGCCCGCAGAAGGGCCTGTCCGACGAACGTAAGCCCGTCGTCGACTCGTGGCTGGACGGTTTCGTCGTTGCGGCTCTGGGGCCGTCGCCCGCACAACGCCGACTCGCTGACCAGCCCGGCGCTGGAGCGGCCGGCGGCCTGGGTTTCGCGCTGCTGGCGCTGGGCGCCACCTGCCAGTCCGGGATCGCCCTGGTGGCCGGCTCTGTGGGCTTGCCCGGGCTGGCCGCCCGGAGTGACCTCGTCATCACCGGCGAGGGCGCCTACGACTTCTCCTCCCGCTCCGGCAAGGTGGTGCACGGAGTGGCGCGGATTTCCGGCGAGGCACTGAGACCGTGCATCGTGCTCGCTGGACAGGTGCTGGTGGGCGCCCGGGAGATGCGGGCGATGGGGGTCGAGTCTGCGTACTCCATAGTCGATGCCGTCGGCTCGGCGGCCGCCCTGGGCGACCCGGCAGCGAGCCTGCGGTCGCTCAGCGAGCGGGTTGCGCGTACCTGGTCGTACTGAGGGCGAGCGTCGGGCTCGATGCGCTGGACGCTGTGAGACGATGGGAATGTCCGGCGCTTGCGGTTGTTGCACCGAGACGAGGCTCCCCGAGCACCCAGGAGACATCCGATGACGGTCCAGAACGACACCTCCACCACCTCCACCACTGCTGACGGCGTGGTCTTGAGCGACGGTGCCGCGGCGAAGGTCAAGAGCCTGCTCGAGCAGGAGGGCCGCGACGACCTGCAGCTGAGGATCGCTGTGCAGCCCGGCGGCTGCTCCGGCCTGCGTTACCAGCTCTTCTTCGACGAGCGCGCCCTCGACGGCGACGAGGTTCGCGACTTCGGCGGTGTGAAGGTGGTCACCGACCGGATGAGCCTGCCCTACCTGATGGGCGCCACCATCGACTTCGTCGACACGATCGAGAAGCAGGGGTTCACCATCGACAACCCCAGCGCGACCAGCTCCTGCGCCTGCGGCGACTCCTTCCACTGAGCGGCTCGGGCGCCC
>JBBSGC010000061.1:0-11568 GCA_038254525.1 Propionibacteriales bacterium
CTCCTCTACACCCATCGCGACCAGCTCACCCGCCAGGGCGTGCTGGTGATCGGGCCCAACGACTCGTTCCTGCGCTACATCGCCGACGTGTTGCCGGCGCTCGGTGAGATCGATGCCCGCCACCTCACGGTCGAGGCCCTCACCGCCGGTGTGCAAGTGCGCGCGGAAGAGCCGGGCGAGGTGGCGCGGCTCAAGGGTGACGTCCGGATGGCCACGGTCCTCGAGCGTGCCCTGTGGGGACAGCTGCGAGCGCCCACCGAGGCGCTGGTCGTGCCGCGCGGCGCCCGTCGGTGGCGGATTCCGGCGTACGAGGTGGAGGAGCTGGTCGCCGGGCTGCGACAGCGCGGCGTCCGCTACGGGGCGGGACGGGTCATGCTGGCCCAGCGGCTCGCGCACGCGATCCTGGTCAAGATGGAGCTGTCCGGCGACTCCCCCGACGACCGCGTGCAGGATGCGGTGGCCAGGTCGCGGCCGGTTCGCGCCTTCGTCGACACGGTGTGGCCGAAGGTCGATCCCGTGCGTCTGGTGTGGCGCCTGCTCGCCGACCCCCGCGTGCTCGCCGACGCCGCGGCCGGCGTGCTCACCAGCGACGAGCGGTCGCTGTTGAGCTGGGTCTCTCCCAGCCGGGCGCCGGGGTCGGCGCGATGGACGCTGGCCGACGCGGTGCTCGTCGACGAGGTCGGCGACCTGGTCGAGCGCACCGGCAGCGTCGCCCATGTGGTCCTCGACGAGGCGCAGGACCTCTCGCCCATGATGTTGCGGGCCGTCGGGCGCCGCTGCTCGACGGGGTCGATGACCGTCCTGGGCGACCTCGCACAGGCGACCACACCGTGGGCCATCTCGTCGTGGACCCAGGCCCTCGCGCACTTAGGCAAGCCCGAGGCGCACCTCGAGGAGCTCACGCTCGGCTTCCGGGTGCCGGCCGACGTGATCGAGTACGCGGCCCGGCTGCTGCCCATCACGGCACCTGGCCTCGTTCCACCGACGTCGGTGCGGCGAGCCTCCGGCGACCTGGTGATCGAGCAGAGCCAGGACCTGACGGCAGCCCTCGTCGCTGCCGTACGCAAGGCAAGCGAACGGGAGGGGTCGGTCGGGCTGATCGTTCCGGACGCGATGCTGGACGCCACTGCTGCGGCGCTGCGTGCGGCCGCCATCCGGCACGCAGTCATGGGCGATGCGCATGACATTGAGGCCAGGGTCGACCTGGTGCCGGCGCGGCTGGCCAAGGGCTTGGAGTTCGACCACGTCGTGCTGGCTGAGCCGTCGCAGATCGCCTCGGCCGAGCACGACGAGGTCACCGGGCTGCGGCGGCTCTACGTGTGCCTGACTCGTGCGGTCACCTCGTTGAGCATCGCCCACTGCGAGCCACTTCCCGAGCCGTTGCGCGGGCCGGTGCCTGCCCGGGTCGGTTGAGGTGGCCGACCGGGGTCTCGCCGTGCGCTGGCGCGAGCTACGCCTGCCGGCTGCCCTCGGCGTCGAGCTGGTCGGCCGCCACGCCGAGCCGCACCGCGCTTACCACGACGCGCGGCACCTGGTCGAGGTGCTGAGCGCGGTCGACTGGATGGCGCAGGAGGCCGACCACCTGGACTCGGTCCGGCTCGCCGCGTGGTTCCACGACGCCGTCTACGACGTGCACGCGGATGACAACGAGGAGAGCGCCGCGTTGCTCGCGAAGCGACGGCTTGGCCACGCCGGTGTCAGCTCCACCACGGTGGCCGAGGTCGCGCGGCTCGTGCGGCTCACCGCTGGTCACGACCCGGCGACCGGCGACCGCAACGGAATGGTGCTGAGCGACGCCGACTTGGCGATCCTGGGTGCTGACTCCCGGCGCTACCAGCGCTACGCAGATGACGTCAGACGGGAGTACGGACATGTGCCGGATGCGGAGTTCCGGCGGCGCCGCGCCGCGCTCCTCTCGGGTCTGCTGAGCCGGCCACGGCTCTACCGGACTCCACCGGCGCGGGCCCGATGGGAGTCACCGGCGCGGTCGAACGTGACCGCTGAGCTGGTCCGGCTCAGCAGCTGAGCGTCTCGACGTCGGTGGGCGGCCCTCGGGGCCGCTCAACACAACCCGGGCACGACCGCTCGCAGCGTGCCCGCGTCGGCGTCGAGGACCGCCTCCACCCCTAGCGGGATGGTGCGGTTGGCCGGGCCGTGACCGACCGGAACGCCGGCGAGCATCGGCACGCCAAGCGGACCCAGCCGATCCCGAAGGACCGCCCGCACGACCGCCGGGTCCCCGCAGTCGGCCCAGCTGCCCAGCGCGATGCCTCTGACACCGAGGAACCAGCCGGCCCGGAGCAGGTGGGTGAGCAGCCGGTCGGCGCGGAACGGCTCCTCGCCGACGTCCTCGAGCACGGCGATCGCCCCTTCGGCGGACCTGCTGTGCGGGGTGGCGAGCTGTGCAGCGAGCAGGGCGACGTTGCCGCCCACCAGCGGACCCGTGGCCCGGCCACCGACCAGCGTCTGCGTCGCGCTGTCTCCGACCAGGTCGAGCGCCAGCTCCGGCTGCAGCAGTGTCCGACGCAGGTGCTCACGGCTGACTGCGTCGACCGGCCCGCCCAGCGACGTCACGCCCGGTCCGTGCAGGGTGACCAGCCCCAGCTCGGCGGTGAACGCCTGGTGCAACGCGGTCAGGTCGGAGAAACCGAGCAGCACCTTGGGGCCTGCCGCGGCCAGCGCCGCCCAGTCGAGACCGTCGATGATGCGCTGCACGCCGTAGCCGCCGCGCGCCATCACCACCGCACGCACCATCGGGTCGGTCCACGCCTGTTCCAGAGCCGCGGCGCGCTCGGCGTCAGTGCCGGCGAGGTAGGGCAGCTCGGCATGGCGTGCGAGCACCTGGGCCGCCACCGCGACCCGAAGCCCGAACGACTCGAGCACCGACACCCCACGGGCCAGCCGGTCGGCAGGCACCGGGCCCGCCGGGGCGACCACGGCGACGAGATCTCCCCGCCGCAGGCGCGGTGGCCGGACCAGCCCAGAGCCTGGGAGCCGCCGCCCGAGCACCTCGCTCTTGCGCCGCCGAAGACCGGCCGCCTGCAGCGCCGTGACGATCTCCCGGGTGCTCACCGGCACCGCGCCGGCTGCCAGCAGCTGGTCGTACGCCTGCTCCGGCACGTCGTAGTGGTCGCGCTCGAAGCCCCGCACCGGCAGGCCCACCTCGCGGGCGAACGCGTGCAGCTCAGCGATGCTGTGGTCGCTGACCAGGTGGGACCACAGCCGGCCCCGCGCCGGCCAGAGGGGCGGGTCGACCAGGATCATCGCGGTCGCCCGCGGTCGCCGGTCTCGGGCGCCGCGCACGGACCCAGCACGTCGGTCATCGACGGTCATCCTGGCAGCCGGGTGTCACAATCGAGGCGATGGCACCCGACCTGACACCCGAACCAGCCGTCGACCGGCTGCTGGCCGCCCGGGCCCGGACGCTGCACGATCTGGCGGCGCGCGGACTCGCCGACGTCTACGGGGTGTCGATCCTGGAGGAAGCCGTCTCGGCCCGCCGCTGGTGGGTCGCCCAGTGGGCGGCTGGAGCCGACTTCGTCGACGGGCTGGTCGCCCAGGACGTGCAGGACGCGCTCTTCGACGTCGGCACGCGTTGGCCGCGCTGCACCGTTTGCGACACCGCCCTGGAGCATTCGCTGACGCTGCAGCCCGACCTGGACCCTGACCCGCGATGGGTGTGTACGGAGTCGGGAACCGTGGTGGCAGCGCTGGGCAGGCTGGACGACACGCGCCGCTAGGCATCACTGAACTCCTGCAGTACGCAACCCGGTGGCGACGCGTCGAGGGGCGCTATCGACGACGGACCAGCCGGCGGACGACTCCCAGGAGCAGCATGACGATGACCAGGGGCGGGCCATAGCGCTTGAGCAGCACGGGCGCGGCTGCACCCAGCAGGTTCAGCTCCGCACCGCTGGTCGGAGTCGCGGGGGGCGCGGTCACCACCCGCGGCTCGGCAGCCGGCGCCTCAGCGGACCCGGGCTCGGGGGGTGCGAGCGGCGCCTCCTCGGGCGCTGCGAGCATCGACTCCAGGCAGCTCACGAACTGGCCGAGCAGCTTGTCACTGACGTCCTGCATCACACCGCGCCCGAACTGAGCCGGCTTGCCGGTGATCGACAGGTCGGTCAACACGTTCACGAGGGTCCCGGAGCCGTCCGCCGAGAGCTGCGCGGTGACGGTGGCAGCAGCCGTGCCGTTGCCGCGCCGGTCCTTGCCCAACGCCTTGATCACCGCCCGCTGTGCCGACGCGTCGCGCTCCACGAAGGTGCCAGAACCCGAGTACTGCAAGGAGATCGGGCCTAGCTTGACCTTGCAGGCGCCGGTGAAGTCGTCACCGTCGACCGAGGCGAGCGTCGCGCCGGGAAAACACGGCGCTATGCGTTCCAGGTCGTTGAACGCCGCCCAGGTCACAGCTACCGACGAGGGCACCGTGAAGCTGTGCTCCAGCTGCATCAGCGTGCCTCAGCCGGCCGCGGCCAGCACCGCACGACGGGTCAGCACGGCCGCCAGGTGCCGGCGGTAGTCGGCGTCGCCGTTGGTGTCGCTCGGCGGACTGGTGCCCTCGGCGACGCCGGCGACCGCAGCGCGGACGGCGCCCTCCTCGACCGGGACGCCGGCGAGCGCGGACTCCACGGCACGCACCCGGAGTGGAACCGATCCCATGTTGGTCAGCGCCACCCGGGCCTCGGCGATGGCTCCGCCCTCCACGCGTACGGTTGCGGCGACCGCCACGATCGACCACTGCTGGGCCACCCGGGTGAACTTCTCGTAGTGGGCGCCCCAACCGGTGTGCTTGGGGACGCGGACCGCGGTGAGGATCTCGTCGTCACCGATCACTGTGGTGAACATGTCGTCGAAGAAGTCCGCCGCCGCCACGGTGCGGGTGCCTCCTGGACCGGTGATCATGAACTCGGCCTCCAGCGCGAGCGACGGCGCCGGCATGTCGCCGGCCGGGTCGGCGTGCGCCAGAGCGCCGCCGAAGGTCCCCCGATGCCGCACCTGTGGGTCGGCGACGGTCTTGGCGGCGGCGGCCAGCAAGGCGGCGTGCGTGGCGACCAGCGGGTCCGAGGCCACCTGCGAGTGCAGGCTCATCGCGCCGACCAGCAGCGCGTCGCCGTCGTCACGTATCCCGCGCAGCGCGGCGATCCGGCCGAGGTCGATGAGCACCTCGGGTGCGGCCAGCCGCAGTCGCAGCACCGGCAGCAGGCTCTGGCCGCCGGCCAGGATCTTCGCGTCGTCACCGGCCTCGCCGAGCAGCCGAAGCGCCTCCTCGACCGTGGTCGGCGCGTGGTAGTCGAATGCGGCGGGGATCATGCGGAACCTCCGTCGTTGACGCCGGTCGGCAGCGAGCCGCTGCTGTTCTCCGGTGCGGTGTACTGCTCCAGGGACGGGGTGCCCGCCACGGCCGCCTCTGCGATGCCCAGTCCCTGGATGGCCTGCCACACCCGGTGCGGAGAGCAGGGCATCGTGATGTCGCGGACGCCGAGGTGCCGCAGCGCGTCGATGACGCCGTTGACGATGGCCGGTGTCGAGGCGATCGTGCCCGCCTCGCCGACACCCTTGACCCCGAGGTCGTTGGTCAGCGACGGCGTCTCGGTGCGGTCGGTGACGAAGCGCGGCAGGTCGGCCGCACTGGGCACGAGGTAGTCGACGAAGGAACCGGTCACCAAGGTGCCCTGCTCGTCGTAGACCGCCTCCTCGAACAGCGCCTGCGCGATGCCCTGCACGAGTCCGCCGTGCACCTGGCCCTCCACGATCAGCGGGTTGACCACGTTGCCGATGTCGTCGACGCAGACGTACTTGCGGATCGAGGTCGCGCCGGTCTCGGTGTCGACCTCCATCGCTGCCAGGTGGGTGCCGTGGGGGAAGGAGAAGTTGACCGGGTCGAAAGTCGCGTCGGCGTCGAGGCTCGGCTCGAACCCGTCGGGCAGGTTGTGCGCGGCAAAGGTCGCCAATGCGACCTCTCCGATGGCCATCCCCGACTCCGTGCCCCGCACGGTGAACCGGCCGTCAGCGAACTCCAGGTCGCCGACGTCGGCCTCGAGCAGGTGGGCGGCGACCTGCCTCGCCCTGTCGATCACCTTGTCGGCCGCCTTCAGCACCGCCTGCCCGCCCACGACAAGTGAGCGCGACCCGTAGGTGTCGAGCCCGCGGTGAGCGATCGAGGTGTCGCCGTGCAGCACCTCGACGTCCTCGAAGGCCACGCCGAGCTTGTCGGCGACGATCTGGCTCCACGCGGTCTCGTGGCCCTGCCCGTGGGGACTGACCCCGGTGATCACCTCGACCTTGCCCGTGGGCAGCATGCGGATACCCGCGTACTCCCAGCCGCCGGCGCCGTAGGACAGGGCGCCCAGCACCCGCGACGGAGCCAGCCCGCACATCTCGGTGAACGTCGAGACCCCGATGCCGAGCTGAACCTGGTCACCGGACTCCCTGCGGCGCTGCTGCTCCGCTCGCAGCTCGTCGTAGCCGAAGAGCTCCTTCGCTTTCGCGGTGGCCGCCTCGTAGTTGCCGGAGTCGTACTCGAGCCCGGCCACTGTCGAGAACGGGAACTCGTCGTGCTTGATCCAGTTCCGCTCGCGGACCTCGATCGGGTCGACGCCGAGCTCGGCAGCGAGCTCGTCCATGAGCCGCTCGATCGCGAACGTCGCCTCCGGGCGGCCGGCACCACGGTAGGCGTCGGTCCAGGTCTTGTTGGTGAACACGTTGGTGCACGTGAAGCGGTAGGCGGGGAACTTGTAGATCGCGTTGTACATGAACGCCCCGAGGATCGGCACGCCCGGGGTCACCAGGCCCAGGTAGGCACCCATGTCGGCGAGCAGGTCGACCCGCAGGCCGGTGACCGTGCCGTCACCGCGGGCCGCCAGCGTCAACCGCTGCACCTGGTCGCGACCGTGGTGACCGGCGACGAGTGACTCGCTGCGGGTCTCGGTGTACTTCACGGGCTTGCCGAGCCGCTGCGCGACCAGCAGCGTGATGACCTCCTCCGGCGTCACCTGTAGCTTGCCGCCGAAACCGCCGCCGACATCGGGGGCGATCACCCGCAGCTTGCTCTCCGACACCCCACAGGTCAGCGCCAGCATCAGGCGCAGGATGTGCGGGACCTGCGTGGCCGACCACATCACCACCTGCTCGCCGGTCGGGTCGACCACTGTGGAGCGGGGCTCCATGAACGCCGGGATCACCCGCTGCTGACGGAAGGTGCGCTCGATGACGACGCCGCCGTCCTGCCGAGCCTGGGCGATGGCGTCCTCAACGTCGCTGCCGGTGCCGGCCTCGGCGGAGTCGAAAACCCAGGTCGCTGAGGCGTTGGTGCCGAGGTCGGGGTGTGCGTACGGCTCACCCGCCGCGGCCGTCTCGAGATCGAGGACGACCGGCAGCTCCTCGTAGTCGACGTCGACCAGCTCACTGGCGTCGCGGGCGTCCCGTGGGCTGCGAGCAGCGATCACCGCGACGATCTCGCCGGCGAAGGCGACCCGGTCGACCGCCACCGCGCTGTGGTGTGGCGCCTTCTGGTCGGGCGTGATCGGCCAGGCGCACGGGAGGCTGCCGTGCGCCTCGGCGAGGTCGGCGCCGGTCAGCACGGCGAGCACACCCGGGGCGGCCGCGGCGGCGGCGGTGTCGACCGAAGCGATCCGCGCGTGCGCGTAGGGGCTGCGCACCATCGAGAGGTGGACCATCCCGGGCAGCGTGATGTTGTCGGTGTAGCGCGTGCGGCCGGTGATCAGCCGCCGGTCCTCCTTGCGGAGCCGGGCCCGGCCCACCTCGCCGGTGACCGGGGCCGAGGGGCGGTCGTCGAGGGCGGTCATGATGACACCTCCGCCGGGGCGCCGGCCGCCTGCTGCACGGCCTTGACGATGTTCTGGTAGCCGGTGCACCGGCACAGGTTGCCCTCGAGCCCCTCCCGGATCTCCCGCTCCGTCGGGTTCGGGTTCTCGTTGAGCAGGTCGATCGACTGCATGATCATCCCCGGCGTGCAGAAGCCGCACTGCAGGGCATGACACTCGTGGAAGGCCTGCTGCATCGGGTGCAGCTCCCCGTCGCCGGCGAGGCCCTCGATGGTGGTCACCTCGCAGCCGTCGGCCTGGACCGCCAGGACTGTGCAGGACTTGACGCTGTGGCCGTCCAGATGCACGGTGCAGGCGCCGCAGTTGGTGGTGTCGCAGCCGACGACGGTGCCGGTCTTGCCCAGCTGCTCGCGCAGGTAGTAGACGAGCAGGGTTCGAGGCTCGACGTCGTCGCTGTGAGCAAGACCGTCGACGGTCACGCTGATCCGGGTCATGAGGCCACCCAACAGCCGTGTGACCCCGCGCACGACCCCAAGTGCGCCAGCTATCGCAAGGAGCGTTCGTGGTGGATGCGACCGGGCAGGTCGGCCAGTCGCCGGCCTTCCCCGCCCCAGCGCAGGGCGATGATCTCGGCGGCGATCGAAATCGCGGTCTCCTCCGGCGTCCGAGCCCCCAGATCCAGGCCGACCGGGCTGGAGAGCCGGGCGATCTCGGCCTCGGTGAGTCCGGTCTCACGCAGCCGAGCCAGCCGGTCCTCGTGCGTACGCCGGGAACCCATCGCGCCGATGTAGGCAACTCCGGGGAGCCGCAGCGCCACCTCCAGCAGCGGGACGTCGAACTTCGGGTCGTGGGTGAGCACGCAGAGCACCGTGCGCTCGTCGACGCCGCCCTCGGCGACCTGCTGCTCCAGGTAACGGTGTGGCCAGTCGACGACCACCTCGTCGGCGTCCGGGAAGCGAGAGGTGGTGGCGAACACCGGACGGGCGTCGCACACGCTGACTCGATACCCGAGGAACGACCCCAGCCGGGCGACCGCGGCCGCGAAGTCGATGGCCCCGAACACCAGCATGCGCGGCTTCGGGGCGTAGGACGCGGCGAAGATCCGCATGCCCTCACCACGACGCTGGCCGTCGGGGCCGTAGGTCAGCAGCTCGCTGCGTCCACCTGCGAGCAGGCCGCGGACGTCGTCAGCGACGGCGTCGTCGGCTCGGGAGCTGCCGAGGCTGCCGCTGGTCAGCGCGCGGTCGCCGGCGCCGTCTCCGCGAACCACCAGCCGGCGGCCGAGCCAGGAGGCGTCGGGGTGCTCGACAACGGTGGCGACCGCGACCGGCTGGCCGGCCTCGATGTCGTCGCAGACCGCTGCCAGCTCCGGAAACGTCTGCTGGGACACGGGCTCGACGAAGACGTCGAGGATCCCACCGCAGGTGAGCCCTACGGCGAACGCGTCGTCGTCGCTGACGCCGTAGCGCTGTAGAACCGGAATGCCGTCGGCAACGACCTGCTGGGCCAGCTCATAGACGGCACCCTCGACGCAGCCGCCGGACACCGAGCCGACGGCGCTGTCGTCGGGGCCGACCAGCATGGCCGCCCCTGCGGGTCGCGGCGCCGAGCGCCAGGTGCCGACCACGGTGCCCATGCCGACCGCCTCGCCCTCGCGCCACCACCTCATCAGCTCCGGAAGGACCTCACGCATCGGCGACCAGCTCCAGGAGCTCGGCAAACGCAGCCATCGAGTGGCCGGCCACGAGCGCATCCAGGTGTGGCAGGGCCGCAGCGATGCCGCCCTGGACGGGCAGGTAGCCGACCTTGCCGCGGTGCGGGTTCATCCACACCACTGCGTGTGCCAACCGCCGCAGCCGCTCGACTTGTTCCCCCAGCTGGACTGGGTCGCCCCGCTCCCACCCGTCGCTGGCGACGACCACGACGGCGCCGCGCGCCGCGCCGCGCTGCCCCCACCGATCGGTGAAGACGCGCAGCGTCTCCCCCAGCCGGGTGCCGCCCGACCAGTCCGGCACCGTGGCACCGGCGGCGCGCAGGGCCTCGTCCGGGTCGCGCAGCCTCAGGGCCGGCGTGACCCGGGTCAGCCGGGTACCCACCGTGAACACCTCCACGCCCCTTGGATGCCCTCGGGCGAAGCGGTGCGCCAGCCGCAGCAGCGCGTCGGCGTAGGGCTCCATCGAGCCGGACACGTCGACCAGCCAGATGACCCGACGCAGTCGCCGGGCGGGCCTCCGGTACCGGAGCGGGCCCGGCTCACCAGCCCGGCGCAGCTGGTCGCGCAGCGTGCGTCGCGGGTCGATCTCGCCGCGGGCGAACTCGCGGCGTCGCGGGCTGCGCCGCGTCGGAGGTCGCACCGACAGCCCGTCGAACAGCCGGGCCAAGCTGGTGCGCTCCGCTGCGGACAGCCCGGCGATGTCGCGGTGCCGCAGCACCTCCTCGGCGCTGGCCACGGTGCGCAACAGCGAGCCGTCGCCGTCTTGTGCCGACGCCTCGGCGGCCAGCGCGGCCTGCTGCACCGTGCGCAGCGGGGGCTGCTGGCCGCGACGAGGGGGCGCTGCGCCGCAGAACCATGCGTCGAACACCCGGTCGAAGACGTCATGGTCATCCGGGGACGCACACAGCGTGCCGCGACCTGCCCAGTAGAGCGCGGAGCGGTCCGCTGCCCCGGCCAGGCAGGCAGCCTGCAGAAAGGCGGCGGTCCGGTCGGCGGTCACGCCGACACCGGCGTGTCGAAGCGCCCGCCCGAAGGCGACCAGCAGCTCGTCGGCGGCGATCACCGGTGGGCCAGCAGCCGACGCGATCACCCGGCCAGCACCACGTCGAGGGCGTCGCGCACCCGGTCGGCGTCCTCCCGGTACTTCACCACCGCGCCGAGCGTGGCTCCGGCCACCTCCAGGTCCAGGTCGTCGCGCCCGAGTGCGTGCAGGGCGCGCGCCCAGTCGATCGTCTCGGCCACACCCGGTGGCTTCAGGATGCCGTCGCAAGCCCGGATCTTGTGCACCGCGGCCGCCACCTGCTCGGCCAGCCGCTGGGACACCTCAGGCATCCGGCTGCGCACGATCTCGACCTCGCGGGCCAGACCCGGGTGCTCGATCCAGTGGTAGAGACAGCGTCGCTTCAGCGCGTCGTGCAGCTCCCGGGTCCGGTTGGAGGTGAGCACGACGATCGGCGGCACCTCGGCTCGTACGACTCCGTACTCCGGGATCGTCACGGCCGCGGTCGACAGCACCTCGAGCAGAAAGGCCTCGAACTCGTCGTCGGCGCGGTCGACCTCGTCGACGAGCAGCACCGCCGGACTGTGCCGAAGAGCGCGCAGGATCGGCCGGTCGAGCAGGAACCGGTCCTGGAACAACGACTCCTCCAGGGTGTCCACGTCCAGTGCCGTGCTGCTGGCAGCCTCCACGGCTCGCAGGTGCAGGATCTGACGCGGGAAGTCCCAGTCGTACAACGCCTGGCTGGCGTCGATCCCCTCGTAGCACTGCAGGCGGATCAGCGGGACCCCGACCGCCTCCGCCAGCGCCTCGGCCAGAGCGGTCTTGCCGGTGCCGGGCTCGCCCTCCAGCAGCAGTGGGCGGTGCATCGCCAGCGCCAAGAAGGTGATGGTGGCCAGGCCCTCGTCGCTCAGATAGCCGGTGGCGCACAGTCGGGTGCCGACTTCGGCCGCCGACCCGAACCCGTCGTGGACCACGCGTGCCTCCTCTTTGTCCGGCTCCGTTCGAGCCTAGACCGGGGCCGCCGGCGGGGCCGAGCCTGTACGCCCCCCGACCGGGCCGTCGACGTC
>JBBSGC010000062.1:0-11453 GCA_038254525.1 Propionibacteriales bacterium
CGCCTGGAACGACCGCTGCCAGCCCTTCACCTGGACCAAGGACGCCGACACCATCCTCGCCAAGGCGGTTCATCCAAAGCAGCGCAAGACACAAGACGCGTCAGTTACACGACACTAGCTGCTCGGCGGCCAGTTCGCAGCTTCGGCGGCCTCGCTCGCTCCCACCGCTCCGTCGCCTCGAGATCGCACGCATGTCCGACGCAAACGGATGTCGTGACGATTTGGTCGCCGGAGCAACCCTGCCGTCTCGAGATCACTCGTCGGTGTCCAGCCAACGCCGGATCGACGCGTCGTGCTCCCCGAGGGTCGGCGGCGCCAGGTGGGTCTCTCGGCCACCGGCATAGGCGTTGTCGTCGAACCGCAGGACCGGCCCCGGCAACTGCAGCCGCCCCTGCGTCGTGTGCTCCACCTCGATCAGCAGGCCCTGCGAGCGGGTCTGGTCCCAGGCGTACACGTCGTCGATCGTGCGGACCTTGCCGGCCGGGACGCCGGCCTCGTCAAGCAGGGCCAGCCAATGCTCGGCCGGAGCGGTGGCGAAACGGTCCTCGATGACGGCGATCAGCTCGTTGCGGTGCGCCACCCGGTCGGTGTTGGTGGCGAACCGGTCGTCCTCCGGGTCGATGTCCAGTGCACCCGCCAGGCGCCGCCACAGCGCGGGCGAGCCGCACGACAGCTGTACCGGCGCGGTCGAGGTGTGGAACAACCCGTACGGCGCGATCGCCGGGTGGTGCGCCCCGGACATGCCGGGCACCTCGCCGGCCACCGTCCACCGCGTGCCCTGGAACGCATGCACGCCGACCATCGCGGCCAGCAGTGACGTCCGCACCACGCGCCCGAGGCCGGTGCGTTCCCGCTCGTAGAGGGCGGCAACCACGCCGTAGGCGCCGTTCATCCCGGCCAGCAGGTCAGCGATCGGCATGCCCACCTTGGTCGGCTCGTCCGGGGAGCTGCCGGTGATCGACATCAACCCACCCTCACCCTGCAGGATCTGGTCGTAGCCCGGCCGGTGCGCCTGCGGCCCGTCGTGGCCGAACCCCGTGATCGACAGCACGACGAGTCGCGGGTTGAGCTCGTGCAGGCGGTCCACCGGGAAGCCGAGCCGGTCCAGCACACCGACCCGGAAGTTCTCGACCAGCACGTCGGCGCGCTCGACCAGCCGGGCCAGCACCTCCTTGTCGGCGTCGTCCTTCAGGTCGAGGACTATCGACTCCTTGTTGCGGTTGGCCGCGAAGAAGTACGTGGACTCCCGCTGCTCGCCCTCGCCGAGGAACGGTGGGCCCCATCCGCGGCTGTCGTCGCCGGCCGGGCTCTCCACCTTGATCACCCGCGCACCGAGGTCGCCGAGCATCATCGCGGCGTGCGGCCCGGCGAGCGCCCGGGTCAGGTCGAGCACGAGGATGTCGTGCAGCGGTCCGGGGGAACCCATGAGAGGCACGGTAGCGAGCCCGCACCGTCACCAGCCCGACGTGGGTGCTGCGATGCTGCCCGCGTGCCCTTCCCCGACGAGCTGCGGCCGGTGCGCGTGGTCGACTATCGCCCGACCTGGCCGCACGAGTACGCACTGCTCGCCCATCGGCTCTGGCCGGCGGTCGCGGGACTCGCCACGGCGATCGACCACGTCGGCTCGACGTCGGTGCCCGGGCTCGCCGCGAAGGACACCATCGACATCCAGATCCGGGTGCGCGTCCTCGACGCAAACGCGATCGAGGAGTCCCTCAGCCGCTCGTGCGGCGTCCGGCGGCGGTCTGAGCCGTGGAACACCGAGGAGGTCGCCGGCGGACGCCCGTCTCCGAAGCTGGTTTTCGCCCCCCCGGCCGGAGAGCGTTCTGCGAATGTCCACGTGCGGCTGCACGGTGGAGCGGCGGCCCGGACCGCTCTGCTGTTCCGCGACTACCTGCGGGCTGTGCCCTCGCAGCGCGACGACTGGGGGCGGTTCAAGCAGCGCCTGTGCCGAGACGTCGACGACCTGGCCGCCTATGGGCAGGTCAAGGGCCCTGCCTGGGCCATTCTCATGCGGGCCGCCGAGGCGTGGGCCGACGCGGTTGGCTGGGCGCCGGGCGAGGACCCGCCGGAGCGGACCGTCAGCGACCGAGCTTGGCGACCCGGGTGACGAGCCCGGCCGGCGCGTGGCGCGCTGCTGCGGCCAGCACCTGGTAGCGCACCGAGGGGATCGACACGGCCACCCCGCGATCGAGGTCGAGCAACGCGTCGCGGACCAGCGCGTCGGCGTCGAGCCACATCCACCCCGGGATGTTGTCGATGCGGGCCGCCATCCGAGCGTGGAACTCCGTACGGACCAGGCCCGGGCACAGCGCCATCACCTTGACGCCCTTCGCGGCGTACTCGACGTGCGCCCACCGACTGAAGCTGATCAGCCAGGCCTTGTGCGCGCCGTAGGTGCCCCGGGGCATGAAACCGGCGACGCTGGCGACATTGACCACCGCGCCACTGCCCCGCCGCGACATGGCGCCCAGCGCTGCATGGCACAGCTGCATGGGCGCGCGCACGAGCACGTCGAGAACGGCTTCCTCGTCGGCGATGTCGTTGTCACCGAACGCCCCACGCAGCGCGTAACCGGCGTTGTTGACCAGCAGGCCGACCGGCCGGTCCTCGTCACGCAGCACCTGCGACACCTTCGCCCTGCCTGCAGCGGTGACCAGATCGGCGGCGAGCACGTCAACGGCCACCCTGGAGTCCTGCCGCAGCTGCGCGGCGACCCGGGTCAGCCGCTCCTCGTCGCGCGCCACCAGCACGAGGTCGTGCCCCCGTCGGGCCAGCTCGACGGCGAACGCGTGACCGACCCCGGCCGTGGCACCGGTGACGAGTGCGGCCACGGGTGCTGTGGCAGGTCCGATATCCCGCATCGGGCCAGCATTCCCGCCACGCTGCACCCGTCCAAATCGGCGGGCTGCCTCATCGAGCGAAACGCCGGGGCAGCCGAGCTCCACGGTCCGCCGGCCGCCGGTCCTTAGGCTGACGACCGTGATGCCGTCGCCTGCAGTTCGCACGAGCCCAGGCAGCGGCACGCGCCCCCGGTACGTCCGGATCCTGCTGCTTGTTGCGTCGGTGTGCATCACGACCGCGACCGCCGCGGCGGCCACTGGGATGCTGCCATCCGGCGGCGACCTCAGCCCGGCCGTCGCCCAGACCCAGCCACCGGCCGGCGACGCGACGACGTCACCCAACCGGGTTCCGCGAAAGACCGCCCCGCCGCCGGGCACCGCGGCCGAGCCGGCAACCGGCTCCGGCGACCCCAGGACGGCACCTCCGGGATCGGGCTCCGGCCGCCGGGTGGTCTACGACATGTCCGACCAACGCGTGTGGCTGGTCAACGCCGACGAGTCGGTGCGAAGCAGCTACCTGGTGTCCGGCAGCCGCACCGACAACGTGTCCGCGGGGACCTACCAGGTCTATTCGCACTCGCTGCACGCCGTCGCCTTCGACGGCAGAAGCACGATGGACTACATGGTCCGGTTCACCACCGGCCGGTCTTCCCCGATCGGTTTCCACGACATCCCGGTCGACCGCGCCGGCCATCCGCTCCAGCGGGTCGAGGAGCTGGGCAGCCCCCGCTCGCACGGCTGCATCAGGCAACGCACCGCCGACGCCCGGCGGTTGTGGCGCTTCGCCCCGGTCGGCACCACGGTCGTCGTGCTCGACTGAGCCGGGCTCAGCCCGTTGTGGTCTCCCGCGCGGGGCTCGGCCCGCCCGGCGAGGCGTCGCCACCGCCAACGCGTCGCCGGCGGCGTCGACGAGGCCGGTCGGCGCGGGGCTGCCCGGCGTCTGCGGTAGCCGCCGAGTCGGCCGCGGCGGGCGTCTTGCTGGCAGGTCCGGCGTCGGGGCGTGAGGACTCTCCACTCAGCTGGCGACCGCCACGGGTCCGGCTGCGGCTGCGGTCGGACCGCTCCCGGGAGCCGGCCGGGCGGCTGGTTTCGGTGCGTGGCTTGTCCTGCACGGGTGCCGCGGGACGCAACCGTCCGGTGGTGCCCGGGGGGATCCCGATGTCGTGGTACAGGTTCGGCGAGGTCGAGTACGTCTCGACCGGCTCGTCGAAGGGCAGGTCGAGCGCCTTGTTGATGACCTTCCAGCGGGTCAGGTCCGGCCAGTCGACGAAGGTGACCGCGATGCCGGAGGCGCCGGCTCGGCCGGTTCGTCCCGTGCGGTGCAGGTAGGTCTTCTCGTCGTCGGGGCAGTTGTAGTTGATGACGTGGCTGACCCCGGTGACGTCGATGCCGCGCGCCGCGACGTCGGTGGCCACCAGCACGTCGATCTTGCCGTCCCGGAAGCGCGCCATCGCCTTCTCCCGGGCGACCTGGGCCATGTCGCCGTGCAGAGGTGAGGCGGCGAAGCCCCGCTCGGCCAGGTCGTCAGCCACCCGCTGCGCCTCGCGTTTGGTCCGCGTGAAGATGATGACCCGGCCGCGGTCCTCGGCCTGCAGGACGCGGGCGACGACCTCGGGCTTGTCGAGGTTGTGCGCCTGGTAGATGAACTGTGCCGTGGTGGGAACCAGCTGCTGCTCGCTCGAGGACTCCGCCCGGATGTTGACCGGGTGGCGCATGTGGGTGCGCGCCAGAGTCACGATCGCTGAGGGCATGGTCGCCGAGAACAGCATGGTCTGGCGCAGCTCGGGAGTCTTGGCCAGCAGCCGCTCCACGTCGGGCAGGAAGCCGAGGTCGAGCATCTCGTCGGCCTCGTCGAGCACCAGTGCCTTGACGTGGCTCAGATCGAGCGCCCGCCGGTTGGCCAGGTCGAGCAGCCGGCCCGGCGTGCCGACGACCACGTCGACCCCGGAGATCAGTGCGTCGAGCTGCGGCTCGTAGGGAACGCCGCCGTAGACCGTGAGGATCCGCGCTCCGCGTCGCTTGCCGGCGACCACGAAGTCACCGGCCACCTGCAGGGCGAGCTCTCTGGTGGGGGCGATCACCAGGGCCTGCGGCTTGCCCGGCGCGACCAGCTCCTCGAAGTCGGGGTCGTGCAGGGCGATCGCGCGCTGGAGCACCGGGATCGCGAACGCCAGGGTCTTCCCGGTCCCGGTCCTCGCCTGGCCGATCATGTCGGTGCCGACCAGAGCGATCGGGAGCGTCAGCTCCTGGATGGGGAATGCGTCGGTGATTCCGACGTCGGCGAGCGCGTCGGCGATCTCGGGCATGACGCCGAGATCAGCAAAGCTGGTCAGGATCTTCTCGATTCACCAGGGTTCAGATGCGGGCCAGTCTATCGGCGTACGCCGCGCCCCCGGGTGCACGGCCGCCGGCGTTCGCCGACTTCGGGTCCCGCCCCAGACTCCGCTGACCGATCTCGTGACCTGCGGGTCGCCCCGGCGGCCACGACGTCGCGGCATGCCGTTGGTGTGCCGCGCCTGCGGGCAACGTGAGGCGGTGCTGTTGGCTCGCTACGCTGCGGCCATGGCGAACCCGACATTTTCCCTCGCCTCCCAGGACCCGGCGTACCGGGCTGGTGTCGTCGACCTTCTGGGCGCACTTGCCTACGGCGAGCTCACCGCCTTCGAGCGGCTCGCCGAGGACGCCAAGATGGCGCCCAACACCCGCGACAAGGCGGCCCTGGCTGCTATGGCGGCGGGGGAGTTTGGCCACTTCGAGGCACTGCGCGAGCGGCTGGACGGCCTGGGCGTCGATGTCGACGAGGCGATGGCGCCGTTCCGGGTGGCGGTGGACAGCTTCCACGCCCTGACGGCGCCGGCGGACTGGTTGGAGGGCCTGATCAAGGCCTACGTGGGCGACGGCCTGGCCAACGACTTCTATCGCGAGGTGGCCGCCTACGTCGATACCGACACCGGCGAGCTGATCCTGGCCACGCTTGCGGACTCAGGCTCCAGCGAGTTCGTCGTCGACCGGGTCCGCGCGGCCATCGCTGCGGACTCGAGGGTCGGTGGCCGGCTGGCGCTTTGGGGGCGGCGGCTGGTCGGCGAGGCGCTCAGCCAGGCGCAGATGGTGGTGGCGAAGCGCGAGAGCCTCTCTGCCCTGCTGGCCGGCGGTGTGGACCGCCCCGGGATGGATCTCGCGGCGACCTCCCGGATGTTCGCCCGGGTCACCGAGAACCACGCGAACCGGATGGCCAGTCTCGGCCTGTCGGCGTGAGCTGGCCAGGTACGCACGACGGCCCCGGCAGTAGCCGGGGCCGTCGTCGTGGCCGGATGGTCGGCGCTCAGGCGGCGCTCAGTCACACACTGCTTCGCCGTGAGGTGTTTCCACCTGTGACAGCCGACGCGATCATGACGAGCACCGCAGCGACGATGATCGAGATGATCCAGCGGATCCAGTCGATGCCAGGCGTGTCCTTCACGCCCAACGCGCCGGACAGGTAGTAGCCGATCAGCACGCCGGCGATGCCGCAGATCACCGTCAACCAGATCGGGATGTTGTCTCGGTCGCCGGGGGCCACCAGCTTGCCCAAAAGCCCGATGATGACGCCGGCGATCAACAGAGGAATGATTTCCATGAACGGTGTTCCCTTCGTTGGTTGTCCGGCTAGGGGTACCCGAACAAATCAACCTCATGCTGTCCTGTCAGCGGCTCCGAACGCCACTCGACGCGCTCGACGCGCCCAAAAGGCCGCGCTGTGCGCCTGCGGTCAGTGGCTGCCGAACCCCACTTTGCGCGCGGCCTCCTCGCCGACCTCGACGTAGGCGAGCCGGTCGGCCGGCACCAGCACGGTGCGACCTTTGCTGTCGGCGAAGACCAGCAGCCCGGACTCCTCGGCGACCGCCTCGCGGACCGACGCCACGATCTGGTCGTGGCTCTGCTCGGAGTCGAAGACGATGTCCCGGGTGGCGTGCTGGACGCCGATCTTGACCTCCACGAGGCCCTCCTGTCTGCACGGCCGGATGCCGTCATGGAGCCTAGCGCCGCTCGCGCCACCGGCATTCCCGAGCGTGCAGCCATCCTGGTTGCTGGCCGGAACATCGGGGAACCGCTGGTGGTTGCACGAGTCGCACGTCCCGCCTGGCAGTCCGCGAACCATCCGTACGAGGAGACCCCTGTGTCCCTGTCCCCGCTGGTCGAACCGGCCGCCGAGCTCACCGTCGACGAGGTGCGCCGCTACAGCCGCCACCTGATCATCCCCGATGTCGGGATGATCGGACAGCGGCGGCTGAAGAACGCCCGCGTGCTGGTCATCGGGGCCGGCGGCCTCGGCAGCCCCGCGCTGCTCTACCTCGCCGCCGCCGGTGTCGGGACCCTGGGCATCGTGGAGTTCGACGAGGTCGACGAGTCGAACCTGCAGCGCCAGGTCATCCATGGGCAGGGCGACATCGGTCGGTCCAAGGCACAGTCGGCGCGCGACTCCCTGGCCGAGACCAACCCGTTCGTCGAGGTCGTGCTCCACGAGGAGCGCCTCGACAACGACAACGTCATGCGCATCTTCGAGGGCTACGACCTGATCGTCGACGGCACCGACAACTTCGCGACGCGCTACCTGGTCAACGACGCCTGCGTGCTGCTGGGCAAGCCGTACGTGTGGGGCTCGATCTTCCGCTTCGACGGTCAGGCCAGCGTCTTCTGGGCCGAGCACGGCCCGTGCTACCGGTGCCTCTACCCGGAGCCGCCGCCGCCCGGCATGGTGCCGTCGTGTGCCGAGGGCGGTGTGCTTGGCGTGCTGTGCGCCTCGATCGGGGCCATCCAGGTCAACGAGGCGATCAAGCTGCTGACCGGGATCGGAGAGCCGTTGCTCGGGCGGCTGATGATCTACGACGCTCTCGAGATGACCTACCGAGACCTGGTCGTGCGCAAGGACCCCAACTGCGCGATCTGCGGCGACCAGCCGACGGTGACCGGCCTGATCGACTACGAGAGCTTCTGCGGGGCGATCACCGACGAGGCGGCCGAGGCCGTGGTCGACTCGACGATCTCGGTCCGCCAGCTCGAGCAGTGGCTGGCCGACCGGGAGTCCGGCGAGCGAGACTTCGTGCTGGTCGATGTCCGCGAGCCCAACGAGCGCGAGATCAACGCCATTCCGGGGTCGGTGCTGATTCCCAAGGGTGAGTTCCAGACCGGTGCGGCGCTGACGAAGCTCCCCAACGACAAGCAGGCCGTCTTCTACTGCAAGGTCGGTGGTCGCTCCGCGGAGGTGCTGGCGCTGGCCAAGGGCGCCGGATACCGCGACGCGGTGCACGTCGCCGGCGGAGTATCTGCCTGGGTGAACACCATCGACCCGAGCCAGCCGGCGTACTGAGGACCGCGCAGACCGTCACCCACGTCGACGGCGCTCGGGCCCCACGCTCGATGGGCGCGGCTGCCGAGGAGCGGTCGAGCGAAGCGAGGGCGGTGGCAGGTGGACGACGAGCGCGAACGGTACGTCGAGTCGGTCCTGCGCGTCGTCGAGGCCATCCCGGTCGGACGCGTCATGTCGTACGGCGCGGTCGCCGAGCACGTTGGTCGGGGCGGTCCGCGCCGGGTTGGCGGCGTGCTGTCGAACCACGGGGGCGCGGTGTCCTGGTGGCGGGTTGTGCGTGCCGACGGGTCGCTCCCGCCCAGCCACGTTCCGCGGGCACTCGAGCACTACCGAGCCGAAGGAACCCCTCTCACGGACCGAGCGATCTGCCGGATCGACATGGGCCGAGCGGCCTGGAACCCGCCAGCGCCGAGATCCCGCACCCGCCCGTAACCCGTGCCGGCTGCGGTCGTTGATGCAGGCAGGAGCGGATCGCTCCGCCCTGGTTCTCGGGGTTGCCCGGCGCCTGCGTTCAGCGGGCGTCGGGCAGCTTTCTTTGCGGCCCTGCTGTCAGCGCCCTCTGCTCAGATGGAGCCATGCCACGCTCCTACGTCCTGCGCCGGCCCGAGCCAGGCGGGAGCACGCCGCCGGTGCTCGATGCCACCCAGCGGGCCGTCGTCGAGCACCCCGGAGGGCCACTGCTGGTGCTGGCCGGGCCGGGCACGGGGAAGACCACGACGTTGGTGGAGGCCGTCGCCGCACGCATCCAGAGCCAGGGCCTCGCGCCCGAGCGGGTGCTCGTGCTGACCTTCTCCCGCCGCGCCGCCGAGGAGCTGCGCAGCCGCATCGCCACGCGGCTCGGCCCGCGCTCGGCGACGCCGCCGGCTCTCACCTTTCACTCGTTCTGCTACGGGCTCGTGCGCCGGCTGACACCGGTCGATGCCTTCGGCCAACCGATGAACCTGCTCAGCGCGCCGGAGCAGGACGTGCGGATTCGCGAGCTGCTGCTGGGCACCCGGGAGTCGGCGAAGGTGCAGTGGCCGGCTGCGCTTGATGCGGCCCTGCGTGCCCGGGGCATGGCACCGGAGCTGCAGCGGCTGCTCTCCCGGGCACGCACGCTGGGCATGGAGCCGGGCGAGCTGGCCGCCGCCGGCGAGGTCCACGAGCGGCCCGAGTGGGTGGCCGCCGGTGAGTTCTTTGCGGAGTACCTCGACGTCATGGACGCCCAGGGGCTGGTCGACTACACCGAGCTGGTGCACCGGGCCGGCACCCTCCTCAGCGACCCGGTCAACCTCGCCGCCCTGCGTGCGGAGCTCGCGCTGGTTGTGGTCGACGAGTACCAGGACACCGACCCGGCCCAGGTGGCCCTGCTCCACCGGCTCGCCGGCGACGGCCGCGACCTCATCGCGTTCGGTGACCCCGACCAGTCGATCTATGCCTTCCGTGGGGCCGAGGTCCGCGGCATTCTCGAGTTTCCGCGAGAGTTCCGTTCCTCGGACGGTGTCCGGGCACCGGTGGTCGCCCTGGCGTCGACCCGGCGCTTCGGCAGCGGCATCCTGGCTGCGTCACGGGCGATCGCAACTCGGCTGCCGCTGCCGCCGGGCCTCGACGAGGCGACCCGCGAGGCCTTCCGACACCCAGCGCCCCTGGACCCGCCGTACGGCGACGGGCGCGTCGACGTGCGCACGTTCACCAGCCCGGGCGCCGAGGCCGAGCACATCGCCGACCTGCTGCGCCGGGCGCATCTCGACGACGGTCTGCCCTGGTCCTCGATGGCGGTGCTCGTGCGCTCGGGGGCCCGGTTCATCCCGCGGCTGCGGCGCGCGCTCGGATCGGCCGGCGTGCCGGTGGAGGTGGCCGGTGACGAGCTGCCACTGCGGGCGGAGCCAGCAGTGCAGGTGCTGTTGCGAGTCCTGCGGGTCGCCGAGCGGCTGCACCGCGCCGACCACGAGGACGACCAACGCGGACTCAGCGTGCGCGAACGGGCTCGGCCGACGCTGGTCGACCCCGAGGAGGCGTCGACGCTGCTCACCTCGCCGCTGTGCGGCATGGATCCCGCGGCGGTGCGGCGGCTGGCTCGCGCGCTGCGCCGGCTCGACGACCGACCCTCCGGCCAGCTGCTGGCCGAGGCCCTGGTCGACACCGACCTGCTGACGCTCGCTCCTCCCGGCCTGGCCGCACCGGCTCGCCGGCTGGCGGCCCTGCTGCGGGCGGCGGCGGACCAGCTGCGCGGGGGCGAACCCCCGGAACAGGTGCTCTGGCAGGTGTGGCACGGTTCCCGCTGGCCCCGCCGGCTCGCCGCGGCGGTAGAGAAGGGCGGCGCCGCGGCGCGCAGCGCTCACCGCGATCTCGATGCGGTGTGCGCGCTGTTCGACCTGGCCGCGCGTGCCGAGGAGCGTCAGCGGCGCCGTGGACTCGGGGCTCTCCTCGACGAGATCGAGGACCAGCAGATCCCGGCACAGACCCTCGCCGAGCAGGCGGTGCGTGGCCAGGCGGTGCGACTGCTCACCGCACACCGGGCCAAGGGACTCGAGTGGCGTCTGGTCGTCGTCGCCGGCGTCCAGGAGCGGTTGTGGCCAGATCTGCGACGCCGCGGCTCCCTGCTCCGAACCGACCAGCTCGCGGAGGAGGGACTGCGCATGCCCCCTTCGACCGCTTCCCAGCTGGCCGAGGAACGCCGGCTGTTCTACGTCGCACTGACCCGGGCACAAGAACGCGTGGTGGTCACCGCGGTGGCCAGCAGCGCAGAGGAAGGCGACCAGCCGTCGCGCTTCCTGACCGAGCTCCGCCCGGACCTGCCGGCCGAGGAGCTTCGCAACGGCGCGGTCGGGCGTCCGCTGCGTCCGCTGTCGCTGCGCGGTCTGCTCGGGGAGCTGCGGCTACGCATCGAGCAGACCGACGATCCGGCGGCGCGGGCGGCGCTGGCGCGGCGGATCGCGCGGCTCGCCGCTGCCAGGTCGGCCACGGCATCGCGACTGCCGGCCGCGGACCCCGACAGCTGGTGGGGCGTGGCCGCGGAGACACGGTCCAGCGTCCCGGTCCGGCCAGCGGCTGAACCGCTGGCGCTGTCCGGCAGCGCGGTCGACTCGCTGGCGCGCTGCCCGCTGCGCTGGTTCCTCGCCCGCGAGGCCGGTGGCGAGACTGCCCAGACCAGCGCGCGTGGCTTCGGCAGCATCGTCCATGCGCTCGCCGCGGCGGTCCACACCGGCGAGGTAGACGCCGACATCGACGCGCTCGACGCCCACCTCGACCGGGTGTGGGGCGAGCTCGACTTCGCGGTGCCG
>JBBSGC010000063.1:0-11246 GCA_038254525.1 Propionibacteriales bacterium
CAAGAAAGCCAACCGTCAACAGACTTCAGAAACGCTCCACTAGTTTCGAAAACCGGCAGAATATGCTTGACTCCGGCCGCCGTGCCATGATCAACATGGTCAATCAAACTCAAGTCCAACTTTGTACCAAATTTGCGACACGGAGACATGCCACGAGTTGTGACACCTCCTCGCACTCGCCCACAACTCGTTGCCAGGGAATGACTGCATGGTCTCGGGGTGGTCATCAAGACTACACGGCTCATCCCGATCATGTGAATTCGCGAACCCCGAGCACGTGCTGAGGAACCGAAGACTGTTCCCCAACGTCCAAGTCTGGCCGATGTTGACCGGAAGGACCATGATTGAGATGACTACAAGATCCCGCCGCTGGTGCCGTCACGCGGCCTTGTTCATGGGCGTCGCTGCAATTGCTGTAGTTTCGTCCGGGTGCGGCACTCAGTCGTCGGTCGGAGTGGGCGATGGGGCCGCCGGCGCACAGAGCGAGCCCTTCAATTCACTTGCTGACCTTTGGTGGGGCAGCACCTACGAGGAGGATCCCGTCAGCTCTCCCCAGGAGTTGCTGCGGTTGTCCGACCTGGTGGTCGCGGGGCAGGTCATCCGGGTCGTCAATGGACCCACGCAGTTCTGTTGCAATCCGGCTATTCAGGAGCACAGCGTCGTGCTGACGGTCGCACCTGCCCAGTGGTTGAAGGGGGGCCTACCGTCAGACAGTGACGGAAATGTCTACGTTGAGCTCGACAATCCACACAACATCAGCGCACAGGAAGTGGCAAGCGCAATCCCTAACGATGCGACCTATGCGCTGTATCTTGAAGCTGCACCAGCAGACGCATCTGTGTATTCGAATCCGGACGCCGGGCGGCCGGATGGACAAACGTTGTGGCGGCCGTATAGCTTGGCGCAGGGATTCATCATGTCGACCGGGGCTGGCACTAGCCCGGTCTATGGGTACGCGCCGCTGGAGGTGCCGCTGAGGCGTTTCCTCCCACCGAGGCGAACCTTCCCCTCGATGGTGACCCACAGAGCCGGCCCCGGCAAAGTCACTTACTAATCAGCTCTTGGCTGTCTCATTCAAAATGAATCGGCCCCCGAGGTGCATCTTTTGCCTGCTGATCCCGTCGAACCCGCAGTCCTTGATTGGTTGCTGTTCTGTCAGCGAGACGTAGTGGGTTGGCCACACGTCTCGGTCGCGGGAAGCCGTCTCCACAGGGCAACTCCCGCTCCCGGGCGGGGTGAGCCGCGTGGCCCCGGTGCCCCGGGTAGCCGCCGAGGAAACACAGGCTGGCGGTTTCGGACGACGCGGCCTTAGTCAGCGCAACGGCACGAACCGATAGGCGCCGTGCCGGGTGATTTCCAGCGAGCGGCCGGCGACGCGCAGCATCTCACCGGCGACCGGGATGACCAGCACGCCGTCCGGCGCCAGCTGGTCGAGCAGCGCCTGCGGCAGCTCCCGGGCCTGCGCGGAGACGAGGATCCGGTCGTACGGCGCACCTTCCGGGTCACCGAGGACACCGGGCAGGGCCGGGCGTACCGATGCCCACGGCAGCTCGTAGCGGGCGACGTTGCCCGCCGCCCAGCGAGCCAGCTCCGGGTCGAGCTCGGTGCCTACCACACTGCCCGTAGGACCGACCAGCTGCGCGAGCAGGGCGCTGGTCCATCCGGAGCCCGCGCCCACGTCCAACACCCGGTGACCGGGGCGGACCTGGAGCAGTCGCAGCATCGCCGCCACCGTCCGGGGCTGGGAGTTCGTGGAGCCCGCGCGGAGCGGCAGCGGACGATCCTCGTCAGCGTGCCGCCGCTGCGCCGTCGGCAGAAAGTCCCGCCGGTCGATGAGCCGCATGGCCTCCGAGACCGGGTCGACGTCCATGGCAGGAGTTCAGCGCATGTCAGCGCCGCCCGTCCAACTCCTGCGGTTGTGCGGACCGTCGGCGACACTTGTCCCTGGGCAGGCGCACACTGGCCACAGCAGAAGACCCACCGACAGGAGCCGTCATGAGCAGCAGCACCATCATCTGGATCGTGGTCATCGCCGTGGTCGTGCTGCTGCTGGCCGCACTGCTGTGGTTCTTGTTCAACCGGCGCCAGGACAGCCAGCGCGCCAAGTCGATCCGGATGCGTCGACAGGCGGCCGAGCAGACAACGACGGTGCGCAGCAAGGAGGCTCAGGCCAGCGAGGTGCAGGCGCAGGCCAACCGGGCGAAGGCGGAGGCGCAGGAGAAGGCCGCGCAGGCCGACCAGCTGCAGGCCAAGGCCCGGGAGCAACGACGTGAGGCGAGCAGCACGCGGGCCGACATGGAGCAGACGCTCCAGCGCGCCGACAAGATCGACCCTGACCGCAAGCGCCGCAAGCGCTAGCGGCGCTTGCGGCAGCGGTCAGCGCCGTCCGCGCAGGAAACTCAGGGCGATGAGCACGAGCACGACGATGACGACAATGATCAAGATGGTCTTCATGCCTCGAGCATAGGCCGCCGAGGAGAAGCAAGGATGGCGCAGGCACAGCTGACGTACGTGCCGGCTGGTCACGGGCGCACTCTCGAGGTGCTCATCGAGGGCCGGCCGGACGGGTTCCCGCTGGTCTACCACAGCGGCACGCCGTCGGCCGCCGTCACGTCCCCGACTATGAGCGCGGCCTGCGTCGAGAACGGGCTGCGGCTCATCACGTGGTCGCGCCCCGGTTACGCCGGCTCCACGGAGCAGCCCGGACGGTCCGTCGCCGACGTCACAGTGGACACCCAGACGGTGCTCGCGGCGCTCGGTCATGACCGCTTCGTGACCCTCGGCTGGTCCGGCGGCGGGCCGCACGCGCTCGCGTGCGCAGCGCTGCTGCCCGAGTCGTGCGCGGCCGCGACCTCGCTGGCCGGTGTCGCCCCCTGGGGCGCGGACGGACTCGACTGGCTGGCCGGGATGGGCGAGGAGAACGAGGAGGAGTTCGCGGCCGCCGTCGCCGGTCCCGAGCCGTTGGCCGCCTATCTGCACGAGCAGGCGCGGGGCCTGGTGGAGGTCTCCGGGCAGCAGGTGGCGGAGGCGTTCGGCGGCCTGGTCAGCGGCGTCGACAGGGCCGCGCTCACCGGTGACTACGCCGAAGAGGAGGCGGCCAGCCTGCGGGCCGCGGTCTCCTGCGGCGTAGCGGGGTGGCGCGACGACGACCTGGCCTTCGTGCGCCCGTGGGGGTTCGAGCTCGCGGAGATCGCCGTGCCGGTCGCCGTGTGGCAGGGCGGTCAGGACCGGATGGTCCCCAAGGCGCACGGTGCCTGGCTCGCCGCGCACCTACCCGACGCCCGCGCTCACCTGTACGCCGACGAGGGCCACCTCTCACTGGTCAGCCGGCTGGGTGCAATCTTCGCCGACCTGGTCGAGCTGGCGGGCGGGATCTGAGCCCGGGTGCCACGATGGCGCCGTGCAGAGCGAGATCCGCAGCTACCGGACCGGCGCCACCGAGACGGTGCTCGACATCACCAGCGACTGCGCGGGCTACGTCCGAGGCGCTGCCGACGGACTGCTGCACGTCTTCGTGCCGCACGCGACCGCCGGGATCGCCATCATCGAGACCGGCGCCGGCAGCGACGACGACCTGCTTGCGGCGCTCGGTGACCTGCTGCCCCGCGACGACCGGTGGCGGCACCGCCACGGTAGCCGGGGGCACGGTCGCTCGCACGTGCTGCCCGCGCTGATCCCGCCGTACGCGACGATCCCCGTGCTGGCCGGGCGGCTGGCGCTCGGCACCTGGCAAAGCGTCTGCCTGGTCGACCTCAACGTCGACAACCCCGACCGCGAGGTGCGGCTGTCGTTCGTGGCGGGTTAGTCGGTCAGGGCAGCGGCGGCGGCTCGCCGGGCCACCTGATCGGGTGAGTGCTCGCAGGTCGCCGCCCCGACGGTGAACTCGGTCATCGACCAGCCGGGCAGCTGGGCAGGACGGAACCACGCGGTCAGCGCCTCGTGACTGCTCTCCAGATGGGTCAGCAGGCGCTCGTTGACCTGCTCGGCCGGGTGCGGGGCGAAGACTCGGAATGCGTTGGTGTGCGGGGGATCGGGGTCGATCCGGAACCCCTCGGTGACCATCGCGGCGGCGACCGCGACCGCAGCGTCGTGGTAGTCGCTCATCCGGGGCAGGTGCTGACGCAGGCCCTGGAGAGCGGACACCGCATAGGGCAGCAGGCTGACCAGGTTGCCGCCGCAGCGGCGCTGCCAGCGGCGGGCCTCGGCGATGAGGTCCGCCTCGCCGGCGAGGGCGGCGCCGGCCAGCGCACCAAGACCCTTGTAGAACGAGACGTACACGCTGTCGGCCAGCGCGGCCACTTCGGCCGGGGTGCGCTGCCAGTAGGGAGTGCTCTCCCACAACCGCGCGCCGTCGAGGTGCAGCGGCACGCCGCGGTCGCGGCAAGCCTCGACGAGTGCGGTGAGCTCGTCCGACGACGGCAGCCGGTGTCCACCGTCGCGCAGCGGCAGCTCGACCGACACCGCTGCGAGGTGGCCCGGCAGCTCGGCCACGTCGGAGGCCAGCAGCGGACGTCGCTCCGCGGTCAGCTGGTCGAGGGTGAGGCCGTGCACGGTCTCTAGAGCGTCGAGCTCGTGCACCACCAGATGCGAGAGGCCGTGCACCGCAACCCGCCGCGAGGCCCGCCGGTCGGCCCAGACGCGCAGCGCGGACTGCTGGGCCAGGATCCCGCTGGGCATGAAGACGGCAGCGGGCTTCCCGAGCACGTCGGCCACCTCGGACTCGAGCTCGGCGAGCACGCCGCCCTCGCCGTAGACGTCCGGCTCGTCGCCCGCTTCGTCGACCAGCCGCGCCAGCGCCTCGCGTGGCTTGAGCTCGCCGTGCCCGAACAGCGTGCTCCGGCAGCTCCGACGCGCGACTCGGCGACGCTCCTTCAGCGAGTCGTCGTCCGCGCCCATCGGGCCAGCGTAGGGGGAGGATGGGTGAGTGACCGAGCGGTGCGGCTCCACTGTTCGGCTGAGCAGCCGGGGCCAGCGGCGGGTCAGGCCGAGCGCCGCCGGCCGCCGCGCGCGGCGAGGTAGTCGGCGACGACGTACTCACCGAGTCGGCCGAGCTCGGGGGTGAACACCCGCCCGCCGTTGCGCCGGGCCACCGCGTCGACGAAGCGAGCCAGCCCCGGGTCGTCGCCCAGCAGGAAGAAGTTGAGCGTTGCCCCGAATCGGGTCATCGCGTCCACCTCGCCAACCGTGGCGCGCAGCGTCTCGCGGGTGGTCGGCCAGTGGAAGTACGGCAGCCCGTCGGACTGCAGGTGGGCCGTCGGCTCGCCATCGGTCACTACCAGCACCACCGGCTCGGCGTCCGAGTGCCGGCGCAGGTGCCGGCCGGCCAGCGCCAGCGCGTGCTGCAGGTTGGTGCCCTGCACCCACTCCGGTTCCACCTCGGCCAGCTGCAGGGGCGTCAGCCGGCGGGCCAACCGGTCGAAGCCGATGATCTGCAGCGCGTCCTGGCGAAAGCGGGTCGCCACCAGGTGGGAGAGCGCCAGCGCGGTCTGCTTCATGGGTCCCCAGCGGTCCTCCTGGACCATCGAGAACGACAGGTCGACCAGCAGTGCCACGGCGGCCCCGGTGCGCCGCTCGGTCTCAGCGACGGCGAAGTCGTCGACCGCGATCCGCAGCGGTCCGCCCGAATGAGCGGACGACGCTCGGCGCAGCACGGCGTTGCGTACGGTGGCGACGGCATCCAGGGGGCGCTCGTCGCCGAACCGCCACGGCTCCACAGCACCGGTCAGCTCGTCGGCAGCTCCGGTGCGCGTGTCGTCGTGGTCGCCCCGGGCGGGCGCCGCCAGGCCGGCGAAGATCCGGCGCAGCGCGGTCTCGCCCAGTCGGCGCAGCGCCTTCGGGGTCAGCGTGACACCCTCGCTGTCGCGCTGCAGGTAGCCCTGCCGTTCGAGCTCGCGCTCGACGTCGCGCAGCGCCTGCACGTCGGAGACCGTTGCCGGGCTCACCTGCCGCTGGAGTGCCTCGACGTCGACGTCGTCGAGGGTGGCGCCGGGGTAGTCCTGGGCGAGCTGGGCCTGCAGGTCCTCCACGTCGACGAGGTCGGCCACCGCCGCGACCGCGTCGCCGTAGTCCAGCGGCTGCGGACCGTCCATGCGGACCGGACCGCCGCGCATCATCGCCGGCCGCAGCGCCGCCAGGTTGTCGTGCAGCTGGGCGAGCTGGCTCTCCAGGTGGGCGTCGCCGAGCGCCTCGCTCATCAGCCGGGACAGCTCGTCACGCTGCTGCGAGGACAGCGAGGACAGCATGCGGGCGGCCGCGGCCTGCCGGCGAGCCAGCAGGTCGACCAGGTCATCGGTGTCCCGCGGCTCCTCGGGGAAGAACTCCCCATGCTGAGCCATGAAGTGCTCGAACTGCTCGGTGGTGTCCTCCCCGCGCGCGTGCGCCGCGAGCAGCTCGTTGAGGTCGGCCAGCATGTCGCAGACCCGCTGCATGGCCTCGGGGTCCGCGCCGGACAGTGCCTCCCGCATCCCCTCGAACTGGGCGTCCAGCACCTCCCGGCGCAGCATCGACCGGATCTGTTCGTAGCCCTCGCGGGCACGCGGTGAGTGCCACGGATACGACGCGAGGTCTCGGACGGCGCCGGCGGTGTCGTCGGGCAGCGCGGCCAGCGTCATCTCGTCGAGCCGCGCGCCGTCGTCGTCCGCACCGGCCAGCGTGGCGCGTTCCTCGGCGAGCACCTGGTCAAGAGCCGCGCGTACGCGATCGAGCGTGCCGGCCAGGTTGCCCCGACGCTGGAGCTGGCGCCGCCGCTTGGCCAGCCGGCGCCGGACGTCGTCCAGTCCGCGGTGGCCACTGATGCCGCGACGCAGCAGCCGGTCCACCGCCTCGCGGGCACCTGACCCCTCGAGCATGTCGCGGCCGATCTCGTCGACAGCCGCGCGCAGGTCGAAGGGCGGCTCCAGCGGGTCGCGGCCGCCGCGCCAGCTGCCATAGCGATAGCGGTGCGAGCGGACCACGGGCTCAGCCGCCGTAGACGGTGCGCCCGTCGACCTCGTCCTTCGCGAGCCGCCTGGTCAGGTGCAGCCCCTCCAGCACGAGCTCGATGGCCGCTGCGGCCTGGCCCGGGGAGATTGTGTCCTCCTCGACACCCAACCGGTCGAGCACCCCGGCCAGCCCGGACACGCTGCCCATCTGCTCCAGCACCTCAGTGGCGGGGACCAGCACGCCGGTCTCCAGCAGGTCGCCCGCGGCGAACCGCTCGGTGAACGCGCTGAGGTCGGTGCCGGCCAGGTGAGCGCGGAAGGTCTCCACGGTGGCCAGCCGGAGCAGGTGTTGGAGCACCTCGTCCTCCCGACCCTCCTCGCCCATCTCGAACTCGACCTTGCCGCGCAGCGTGGGGACCACGTCGGGCAGGTCGGTGACGCGAGCCACCGGGTCGTCCTCGCCGGTCAACGCCGCCCTGCGCAGGGCCGACGCCGCGGCCGCCTCGACCGCGGCGATCGCCAGTCGGGCCGAGATCCCGGAGCGCTGGTCGACGGCCGCCGACTCGCGCAGCGCTGCGGCGAAGCGGGCGACGATCTCGACCACGTGCACGGGCACGGCGGCGACCACAGCCGCCTCCTGGGTGACCAGCGCGACCTCGTCGGCCACGTCGAGGGGGTAGTGCGTGCGGATCTCGGCGCCGAACCGGTCCTTCAGGGGGGTGATGATCCGGCCGCGATTGGTGTAGTCCTCAGGGTTCGCCGAGCCGATCAGCAGCAGGTCGAGCGGCAGCCGCAACGCGTAGCCCCGGACCTGGATGTCGCGCTCTTCGAGCACGTTGAACAGCGCCACCTGGATCCGCTCGGCTAGGTCCGGCAGTTCGTTGATCGCGAACACGCCGCGGTTGGCGCGTGGCAACAGCCCGTAGTGCACGGTCTCCGGATCGCCGAGCGTGCGGCCCGCGGCCACCTTCGTCGGGTCGATGTCACCGATCAGGTCACCGACCGACGTGTCGGGGGTGGCCAGCTTCTCGGCGTAGCGGTCGTCGCGGTGCCGCCAGGCCACGGAAAGCTCGTCGCCCAGCTCGGTGGCCAGCTGCCGGCAGCGCACGCACACCGGCGCCAGCGGCTCGTCGAAGATCTCACAGCCGGCCACGAACGGCTGCCACTCGTCGAGCAGGCCGGGCAGCGTACGCATCAGCCGGGTCTTGCCCTGACCGCGCTCGCCCAGCAGCACGAGGTCGTGGCCGGCGAGCAGGGCGCGCTCCAGCTCGGGCAGCACCGTGTCGTCGAAACCCACGATGCCCGGAAACGCCGACCGGCCGCCACGCAGCGTGGCGACCAGGTTGGCCCGCACCTCTTCCTTGACGCTGCGCGCCGCATAGCCGTCCGCGTGCAGCTCACCGACGGTGCTGGCAGCGGGAGGCGGTTGCACGATGGCGACAGTACGCCGGGAGCATGGCGAGCCCGGCGTACCCGTGTCAGGGTAACCGCATGAACACGGTGCGTGCGTTGGTCGTCACCGGGATGTCGTTGGCCCTTGCCGCGAGCCAGGCCTGCGCCACGAACGGCTCGGGCGGTTCGGCCGCACCATCGGGTGGGACCACCCCCGGGTTCCGCACCAGCGACTCGCGCGCACCGGCCCTGCGGGTGACTGCCATCGAGTCGCACCTCAGCGTCCCGTGGGACCTCACCTTCCTGCCCGACGGCTCCATGCTGTTCACCCAGCGCGACCTCGAGCGGATCACGCTGCGCGGTCCGCACGGGCACAAGCAGGTGGTGGCCGACACGCCGCCCAACGTCTGGCACTCCGGTGAGACCGGCATGATGTCGATCCTCGCGTCCCGGCGGTTCGGCAGAACCCGGTCGTTCTTCACCTGCTACGGCTCGACCGCCTCGGGCACCAACGACGTCCGGGTGTCGATCTGGCGACTGGCCAAGGACAACACCTCGGCCCACCGCACCCGGACGATCGTGCAGGGTCTCCCGTCGACGTCGGGCCGGCACGGTGGCTGCCGGCTGCGCTGGGGGTCCGAGGGCGCGCTCTACATCGGCACCGGCGACGCCGCTACCGGCACCAACCCGCAGGACCTGACGTCGGGCGGCGGCAAGGTGCTGCGGGTCGTGCCGCGCAGCGGGGCCGGATGGCCGACGAACCCGTTCAGCCACGCGGCCAATGCGATGAAGCGCCGGATCTTCACCTACGGCCACCGCAACGTCCAGGGTCTCGCGCTGCGCTCCGACGGGCGGATGTGGTCGGTCGAGCAGGGCACCGACCGCGACGACGAGGTCAACCGGCTGCGGGGCGGTGGCAACTACGGCTGGAACCCGGTCCCCGGCTACGACGAGTCCACGCCGATGACCGACTACTCGCTGCCGGGCAGGCAGATCGGGGCGAAGTGGCACTCCGGCTACCCCACGATCGCGACCTCCGGCGGAACCTGGCTGACCGGCAAGCGCTGGGGCAGCTGGCAGGGCTGCCTCGCGGTCGCCACCCTCAAGGACTCGTCGCTGCGGATCCTCAAGTTCGCGCGTGACGGCACGTTCCTCCGCGGCTGGATCTCACCGGAGCTCGACGGGACGTACGGAAGGCTCCGCAGCCCCGTCATGGGCCCGCACCACGTCCTGTACATCACGACGTCCAACGACGACGGCAACGACAAGATCCTGCGGGTGCTGCCACGCTCTGACAGCATCTGGCCAGGGGCTTGGTTTTGTCGGGTCCGTTGGCTATGGTCCGTGCGACAACTGCACACCGGGCCGCAACCTCGCCGAGTCCTGCCGCCGTCGGCCCGGAACCCATTTCTCGAGACTTCTTGTTCCAGGCAGGAGCGGGGGACCCACCCGTGACCCGGCGGCACTTTCGCCGTCGGCTCGCACCGCACGGTCGCAACCGACCATGCTTCGGGGTGTAGTCGCTCGATGAGCGGCAGGGCACCTTCCACGCCCTAACCCGACAGCTCACCCCGTAGGCGTTGGAAGGAAAGTTCTTCATGCCTACGAGAACTGCTGGGCGGCGCCTGCTCGCCCTGCCTCTGCTCGGCGCCCTGCTGTCCACCGGACTGCTGTTCGGCACCTCCACTTCTGCGGACGCCATGAGTCGCGCGCACCGCGACCGGCAGATCCATCGAGCCGTCGAGATCGGGCTGGACCACATCGGCGACCCCTATGTCTACGGCGCCGCCGGCCCGGGCGCGTTCGACTGCTCGGGGCTCACGTCCTACGCCTTCGGGCGGGTCGGCGTCAGCCTGCCGCGGACATCGGCCGACCAGTACCGCGACGCGCGGCACATCAAGAAGCGCAACCTGCAGCGCGGTGACCTGATCTTCTTCCACAGCGGGAGCTCGGTCTACCACGTCGCGATCTTCCTGAAGCGCAAGGACCACCACGTGATCCTGCTGCACTCGCCCTACCCGGGCTCGCACGTCCAGCGCGACCCCATCTGGACCTCGCAGTGGTGGGCCGGCACGACGAGGCTGCGTCGACACTGACGCCGTCTCCTCGGCCGTGCGCTCCCGCGGCGGGCTGGGGTTTGCCACCATGGAGCCATGAGCTCGCCGGACCGTGGATCGCTGACCGGCAAGCTGTTGGTCGCCACCCCCGCGCTGGTCGACCCGAACTTCGCTCGCTCCGTCGTGCTGGTGCTCGACGACGACCGCAGCGGCACCTTGGGTGTGGTGCTCAACCGCCCTCTTGACCTGGCCGTGGACGAGGTGCTCCCCGACTGGGATGGCGACGTCGTCGAACCCGAGTCGTTGTTCGGCGGTGGCCCGGTGGCGGTCGACTCCGCGCTGGCCGTGGGGGTGCTGGCCGGAGGCGACGGGGCCGGTACGCCACTCGGCTGGCGACCGATGTTCGGTCGGGTCGGGCTGGTGGACCTCGACGCACCGACCGACGTGCTTTCCGGGGCACTGAGCGGTCTGCGGATCTTCGCCGGCTACGCCGGTTGGACCGCCGACCAGCTGCACGTGGAGATCGAGGAAGGGGCCTGGCTGGTCCTCGAGGTGCACGACTCAGACATCCTCACCGCGGCACCGACGCAGCTGTGGAGCGCCGTGCTGCGCCGCCAGCCCGGCGAGCTGCGTCTGCTGTCCACCTATCCGCCGGACCCTGCGCTGAACTGAAGCGCCCACAGGCCGCTGCCCTTAGACTGCGCCGGTGAGCATCTCACCAGGTCTGGGCGTGGAGACTGTCGAGGACCGGCGCACCCAGCCGAGCACCGGCGACGGCGACCACGAGCGCTTCTCCCACTATGTCGCCAAGGACAAGCTCACCGGGGCGATGGTCGAGGGCACCCCCGTGGTGGCGCTGTGCGGCAAGGTGTGGGTG
>JBBSGC010000064.1:0-11134 GCA_038254525.1 Propionibacteriales bacterium
CTCCGCTTCGCTCGCGCTGTCAAGGCATAGGCCGTGCGCGTCTACGTCCCGCTGGCCATCGCCGAGCTGCGCGCCCTGGCCACCACGCGGCGCCTTCCCGGGCCGCTCGAGGCCTACGCCGTCACTTCACCGTTGCGTGTCCGGGTCGGCAGCAACGACGACGAGGAGCTGGAGTACGCCGCGCTGACCGCCGCGGCGGCGGCTTCCCGGGCCAGGTTCGACCCCGGCGCGCCCGAGGACGTGCGGCGCATCGTGGTGGCGGTCGACGTTCCGGACGCCGCCGTGATCACGGTCGACGACGATGCGGCCGAGCCGGGCTGCGTCGTGGTCGGCAGGTCGGTGTCGCTGGCCCAGGTCGCCTCGGTCCACGTCGACACGGGCGCCGCAGCCGATGACGAGGACCTGGCCTGGTATGCCACTTCGGAGCTCGACGACCTGCTCGGCTGAGCAGTGCCATGCTGGAGCGAAAGCAGCCGACCCGCGGAGGAGAAGCATGGACGCCAGCAGCAGCGTGCCGCAGCCCGTCAACGAGCCCATCCTCGACTACCGTCCCGGCAGTCCCGAGCGGGCCGAGATCGAGGCGGCGCTGACTCGGCTGACCAAGGAGTCGATCGACCTGCCGATGACGATCGGCGGCGACTCGGCGATGGGCAGCGGGGCAGCGGTACGCGTGGTGCAGCCGCACGCCCACCGCTCCACCCTCGGGGTGCTGCGCAACGCGACAGTCGCCGATGCTGGCCGCGCCGTGCGCGCGGCCAAGGACGCAGCGCCGGACTGGCGGGCGCTGTCCTACGATGACCGCGCAGCGGTGTTCCTCAAGGCAGCCGAGCTGCTGTCCGGTCCGTGGCGCTCGACGCTCAACGCGGCCACGATGCTCGGCCAGTCGAAGACCGTGGTCCAGGCCGAAATCGACGCCGCCTGCGAGCTGATCGACTTCTGGCGCTTCAACGTCGCCTTCGGCCGGCAGGTCCTGGCCGAGCAGCCGCTCGCGAACAGCAAGGGCACCTGGAACCGTCTCGACCACCGACCGCTCGAGGGCTTCGTCTACGCGGTGACGCCGTTCAACTTCACCGCGATCGCCGGCAACCTGCCGACCGCACCGGCGCTGATGGGCAACACGGTGGTCTGGAAGCCGTCGCCGACGCAGACGTTCGCCGCGTACTGGACGATGCGGCTGCTGGAGGAGGCCGGGCTGCCGCCGGGGGTCATCAACCTCGTCACCGGTGACGGGCTCGCGGTCTCGGAGGTCGTGCTGGCGGACCGCGACCTCGCCGGCATCCACTTCACCGGCTCGACGCCAACCTTCCAGCGGCTGTGGAGCGAGGTGGGCGCCAACATCGCGCACTACCGCACCTACCCGCGGATCGTCGGCGAGACCGGCGGCAAGGACTTCGTGGTCGCCCACCCGAGCGCCGACGTCGACGTGCTGCGCACCGCCTTGGTGCGTGGTGCTTTCGAGTACCAGGGGCAGAAGTGCTCGGCCGCGTCGCGGGCGTACGTGCCGCGCAGCCTGTGGAAGCGGCTGGAGAAGGACCTGGTCGAGGTCACGGAGTCGCTGACGATGGGTCCGGTCACCGACCTGTCGAACTTCATGGGTGCGGTCATCGACGAGCGCGCGTTCGCCAAGCACAAGGAGGCGCTCGACCGGGCGCACTCCACGGCGTCGATCGACGTGCTCGCCGGCGGCAGCTACGACGACTCCGAGGGCTACTTCGTCCGGCCCACCGTGCTGCACTGCAGCGACGCCTCCGACGAGATGTTCAGCACCGAGTACTTCGGCCCCATCCTGGCCCTGCACGTCTACGCCGACGGCGACTACGACGCGATGCTCGACTCGATGGAGTCGGTCGCGTCCTATGCGCTGACCGGTTCGATCATCGCCCAGGACCGGCGGGCGATTGCCGACGCGCAGCAACGGCTGCGGTTCGCCGCCGGCAACTTCTATGTCAACGACAAGCCGACCGGCGCCGTCGTCGGGCAGCAGCCGTTCGGCGGCAGCCGGGCCTCCGGCACCAACGACAAGGCCGGCAGCATGGCCAACCTGGTGCGGTGGACCTCGACCCGGGCCATCAAGGAGACGTTCGCGCCGCCGACCGACCACCGCTACCCGCACATGGCGCCCGACCTCGGGTGAGCGCCTCCGGTCCGGCCGCCCGCTCGCGTGCGCTGTCCGTGTCGTACCTGCTGCCACTGAAGCGGTCGGGGATCGAGCCGGTCGATGAGCTGGCCGGCTATCTGGCGGGGCTGTGCTCTGTGGCGGCCGAGGTGATCGTCGTCGACGGCTCGCCGCCTGAGGTATTCGCCCACCATGGGCGGGCACTGGGCGACGCGGTGCGGCACGTGCCGGTGAGCGGCTGGTGTCCCAACGGCAAGGTCGCCGGCGTGCTGACCGGGCTGGCGCTGTGCCGGCAGCCCGGCGTGGTGATCGCCGACGACGACGTGCGCTACGACAAGGCGTCGCTCACTGCGGTCCTGGCCGCCCTCGACGACGTGGACGTCGTGGTGCCGCAGAACTACTTCTCCCCGCTGCCCTGGCATGCCCGCTGGGACACCGCGCGGACCCTGCTCAACCGCGCGGTCGCGAGCGACTACCCGGGGACTCTGGCGGTGCGCCGGGAGGTGCTGGCCAGGTCGAGGGGCTACTGCGGTGCGGTCTTGTTCGAGAACCTGGAGCTGCTGCGCACGGTGCACGCTGCCGGCGGCTGGGTCTCGGAGCGACCCGACCTGTTCGTCGCCCGGCTGCCGCCGAGCGCAGCCGGCTTCGGGAGTCAGCGGGTGCGGCAGGCGTACGACAGCCTGGCGCAACCAGCACGGCTGCTGCTCGAGCTCGCGCTGCTGCCGGCGGTCGTGACCGGCGTGCTCGGGCGGCGGTGGCGGGGGCTGTTCGCCGGCGGGGTGGCCGTGCTGCTCCTGGCCGAGCGGGGCCGCCGCCGCGACGCGGGTCGACGGGTGTTCCCGGCGACGTCGGCACTGTGGGCGCCGGCCTGGCTCACCGAACGGGCGGTGTGCAGCTGGCTGGCGCTGGGCAGCCGGCTGCGCGGCGGAGCGCCGTACGCCGGGTCGCGGCTGCGCACGGCGGCGCATCCGGCCTCCCAGCTGCGCGCCGCGAGCCGGGGCGAGCGTGCCCTGCCGTGCCCCGAGCGGGTCTGCGTCTGCACGGCCCGCCGCGGCGGTCAGCCGGTCGACGGGGGTGCCAGGTAGGCACGGCCCTGCTCGCCCTCCTTGGCGATCCCGGCCTGGACCGCCTTGAGGATCTCCGGCTCCACGAGCTTGCCGAAGAACGGCACCGTGACCTTGACGTCGCCGTCGATGCTCTCGCGGCTCCCGGCGCCGGACGGGACCAGCCGCATGGTGCCCGTCATCGACGCCGGCTGGCCCGTGACGTCCATCCGGAGCTCGGCGCTGCGTGACCCGTCGGCGGCGGCGGGTCCCCACCGCTCGACATGGGTGATCTCGATCCGCTCACCGACCATCCGCTTGATCGCCTCCGGCACCTCGGCCGGCATCGTGCGTACGGTCGTGATGTGCACCTGGTCACCGGTCTGCCGGATCGTGACCGAGTAGTCGAGCGCGTGCACCGCCCGGCAGACCTGCTCCCGCCAGGCCTGGTCGCAGAGCATGGCGAAGACCACGTCGGGTGCGGCGGCATAGTCGTTGACCTCGTGAAGCTGCATGCCGCCATCATGTCGGCAACCGCTGACGGCCAGGGGTGCAGCGTTGCCCGGAGGACTACTGTCGAACCGTCACACGACGACGTGCGACCCGCCGCGCGGCGGAGGGCTTGCTGCACCAGGGAGCGCATCGCAATGGCAACGGTCCAGACCGAGGCGTTGGACGAGCTCATCGACGAGGCTGCCGCCACCGGGGGCCTGGACCCCTGCCGGGCGGACCTGGGACCCGACCGGCGGCACGCACTGCTCGAGCACTACTACGCCCACGTCGTGCGCGAGGACCTGGCCGACCGGACGCCGGAGGACATCTGCGGCGCGGCGCTCAGCCACTACTGCCTCGCCGGCACCCGTCCGCAGGGCACCGCCACGGCGCGCGTCTTCACGCCCACGACGGCGGCCGACGGCTGGAGCGCCGCAGGGCGCACCGTCATCGAGATAGTCACCGACGACATGCCCTTCCTGGTGGACTCCGTCGGCGCCTACCTGGGCACCTCCGGCCACCTTGTCGAGCTGGTCATCCATCCGCAGATGCTGGTCGAGCGCGACGTCGCCGGTGCGCTGCGGGACTTCACGAGCCGCACGCTCGACGACGACGTCCCCCCCTCAGGTCCGCAGATCCGCGAGTCGTGGATGCACCTCGAGGTCCCGCGGATCGCCACCGCCGAGCAGCAGCGGCAGGTCGAAACCGGGTTGCTGGAACGGCTGCGCGACGTGCGGGAGTCGGTCGAGGACTGGAGCAAGATGGTCGACCGCGCCCGGGCGGTCGTCGACGAGCTCCACGAGGACCCACCGCCGGTGCCGGCCGCCGAGCTGGCCGAAGCCGAGGAGCTGCTGAGCTGGCTGTGCGACGACCACTTCACGTTCCTCGGCTACCGGGAGTACGCGCTGGGCACCGAGGACGACGGCGTCGACGTGCTGCGTGCCGTACCCGGGACCGGGCTCGGCGTCCTCAGGTCGGACCAGGAGATCTCGCACTCTCTCGGCCGGCTGCCCGCGCCGGTGGCGGCCAAGGCGCGGGAGAAGCAGCTGCTGATTGTCACAAAGGCCAACTCTCGCTCGACCGTGCACCGCCCGGTGCATCTGGACTACGTCGGCGTCAAGAAGTTCGACCGGGCCGGCGACGTCTGCGGTGAGCGCCGCTTCCTGGGCCTGTTGACCTCGGCCGCCTACACCCAGAGCGTCGCCCAGATTCCGGTGCTCAGGCGCAAGGCGCACGACGTGCTCGCCAAGCTGGGCTACGCCCCGATGAGCCACAGCGGCAAGGCGCTGATGGACTTCCTGGAGACCTATCCGCGCGACGAGCTGTTCCAGACCAGCTTCGACCAGCTGACCGCGATCGCCACCTCGGTGCTGCACATGGCCGGCCGGCGCCAGCTGCGGCTGTTCGTGCGCCGAGACGACTACGGCCGCTTCCTGTCGTGCATCGTCTATCTCCCCCGTGACCGCTACACGACCACCGTGCGGCTGCGGATGCAGGCGATCCTGGCCAGTGCCATCGGAGGTGACCCGACCGTCGACTACACCGCGTGGGTGACCGAGTCGCTGCTCGCCCGGCTGCACTTCGTGGTGCGGGCGCCGCGCGGCGAGGTGGTGCCCGACGTGGACGTCACCGCACTCGAGCAGCGGCTGGCCGACGCGACGCGCAGCTGGTCCGACGACCTCGGCGGTGCCGCCGTGGAAGAGGCCGGCCAGGTGGAGGCGGAACGGCTGCTAGGCGCCTGGGGTGAGGCGTTCCCCGAGGCCTACAAGGAGGACTTCCCCGCGCGCACCGCCGTCGCCGACCTGCTGCGGCTGGAGAGCATCGACCCGGCCGACGGGATCGCGCTGCAGCCCTACGAACCGGCTGCGTTGCGGGCCGGGGAGGGACGCTTCAAGGTCTTCCGCACCGGTCAGCCGCTCTCGCTGTGGCAGGTGCTGCCGTTGTTCGCCGCGCTCGGCATCGAGGTGGTGGACGAACGGCCCTACGCGCTGACCCGGGCCGACCTGCCGGCCTGGGTGTACGACTTCGGGCTGCGCTACACCTCCGGGCCGATCCGCGACGACACTCGCGAGCTGTTCACGGACGCCTTCTTGGCCTGCTGGCGCGGGCAGGTCGAGCCCGACGGCTTCAACCGCCTGGTGATGTCGGCGGATCTCACCTGGCGGCAGGTCAGCGTGCTCCGGTCCTACGCGAAGTACCTGCGCCAAGCCGGCACGCCGTTCAGCCAGAGCTACCTCGAGGCGTCGCTGCTCGCCAACCAGGACATCGCCCGGTTGCTCGTCGAGCTGTTCGAGGCCCGCTTCGAGCCGGGCGGCCACGGTGACCTGGCGGCCGACGCCGAGAGCCGGGTCGCCAAGGTCGAGGGCGTCGAGCAGGCGATCGCGCGCGCGCTCGACGAGGTGGACAGCCTCGACCAGGACCGCATCCTGCGCTCCTACCGTTCGCTGGTCCGCGCCACCGTCCGCACCAACTACTTCCAGACCGACCCGGCGGGTCGGCCCAAGCCGTACGTGTCGTTCAAGCTGGAGCCGCAGCACATCGACGTGCTGCCCGAGCCGCGGCCGCGCTACGAGATCTTCGTGCACTCCCCGCGCGTGGAAGGCGTGCACCTGCGTTTCGGCGACGTCGCCCGTGGCGGCCTGCGCTGGTCGGACCGGGCCGAGGACTTCCGCACCGAGGTGCTCGGGCTGGCCAAGGCGCAGATGGTGAAGAACGCCGTCATCGTGCCGGTGGGGGCCAAGGGCGGCTTCTACTGCAAGCGGCTGCCCGACCCGGCGGTCGACCGGGACGCCTGGCTGGCCGAGGGAATCGCCTGCTACCGGACGTTCATCTGCGGCCTGCTGGACCTGACCGACAACCTGGTCGACGGCTTGCCGGTCCCTCCCGAGCAGCTCGTGCGACACGACGGTGACGACACCTACCTGGTGGTCGCCGCCGACAAGGGCACGGCGACGTTCTCCGACATCGCCAACGCGGTGGCCGCCGACTACGGCTTCTGGCTGGGCGACGCGTTCGCGTCGGGCGGCTCGGCCGGCTATGACCACAAGGCCATGGGCATCACCGCCCGCGGGGCGTGGGTCGCGGTCCAGCGGCACTTCCGCGACCTCGGCCTGGACTGCCAGACCCAGGACTTCACCTGCGTCGGCATCGGCGACATGTCCGGCGACGTGTTCGGCAACGGGATGCTGCTCAGCGAGCACGCCCGCCTGCTCGCCGCGTTCGACCACCGGCACGTCTTCCTCGACCCCGACCCGGACCCGGCGGCGTCGTTTGCCGAGCGGCGGCGGCTCTTCGACCTGCCCCGGTCGAGCTGGGCCGACTACGACACCGGCCTGATCTCGGCCGGTGGAGGGGTCTTCCCGCGCTCCGCGAAGTCGATCCCGGTCTCGCCGCAGGTTCAGGGAGCGCTCGGCCTGGATTCCTCGGCGACCTCGCTGACCCCGGCGCAGCTGCTCACCGCGATCCTCAAGGCGCCCGTCGACCTGCTCTGGAACGGCGGCATCGGCACCTACGTGAAGGCCTCGACCGAGAGCCAGGCGGAGGCCGGTGACCGGGCCAACGACGCGATCCGGGTCAACGGCGACGAGCTGCGCTGCCGCTGCGTCGGCGAGGGCGGCAACCTGGGCCTGACCCAGCGTGGCCGGGTCGAGTACGCCCGGGGCGGCGGCCGCATCAACACCGACTTCATCGACAACTCGGCAGGGGTCGACACCTCCGACCACGAGGTCAACATCAAGATCCTGCTCGACAAGGTCGTGCTGGCCGGCGGGCTGAGCGGGCAGCAGCGCAACGAGCTGCTGGCCAGCATGACCGAGGAGGTCGCCACCCTCGTGCTGGCCGACAACTACGACCAGAACGTCGCGCTGGCCAACGCCGTGGCGCAGGCGCCTCAGCTGCTGCACGTGCACGGCGACTGGATGCGCCGGCTCGAGAAGGCCGGCCTGCTGCACCGCGACATCGAGTTCCTGCCCAACACCAAGGAGATCACCCAGCGCCTCGGTGAGGGTCGCGGGCTGAGCTCGCCGGAGCTGGCGGTGCTGCTGGCGTACACCAAGATCGTGCTCGCCCGCGACCTGGTCGACTCCGGCCTGGCCGACGACGACTTCCTGCGCGGCGCCCTCTACAGCTACTTCCCGTCGCAGATGCGCCAGGACTACCGCAGGCAGATGGACGAGCACCCGCTGCGCCGGGAGATCATCGTCACCCAGATCGTCAACGAGCTCGTCAACGGCGCCGGCATCACGTTCTTCCACCGGCTTTCCGGCGAGACCGGTGCCCGCGCCGCCGAGCTGGCCCGCGCCCACGCCGCCGCGCAGGAGATCTACGGGACCGTCGGGCTCGTGCGCGAGATCAACGCGCTCGACAACCGGATCGAGGCCGGCGTGCAGACCCGGATGCGGCTCGCGGTGCGGACCGTCGCCGAGCGAGCCACCCGCTGGCTGGTCAACAACCGGCGCTCCGGCAACGCCACCTCGGCCGTGGACTACTTCGACCCGATGGTCGGCCGGGTCGTGCAGGCTCTCCCGGCAGTGCTCTGCGGGCGTGAACGCGCCGAGCTGGAGCAGGCAGCGGCTGACCTGCAGGAGGCGGGCGTGCCCGAGGAGCTCGCCGTGCGGGTGGCGGCGATGGCGGCCGCCTACTCGGCGATCGGCATCGTCGACGTCGCGCAGCGCGACTCACTCGACCCGGTGGAGGTGGCCACCGTCCACTTCGTGCTCGGCGAGCGGCTCAACCTCGACCGGATCAGCCAGCGCATCCTGGCGCTGCCGCGCGACGACCGGTGGCGCACCATGGCCAGGGCGTCGCTGCGCGACGACCTGCAGAGCGTGCACGCGCAGCTCACCTCCCGGGTGCTCGCGCAGACCTCCTCGGACCAGTCCGCGGGAGAGCGGGTCGAGGCCTGGGCGGCCGACGAGGGCACCGAGCTCGAGCGGTCGATGGCGACCCTCGACGAGGTGTGGGCCGACGACAGCCCCGACCTGGCCCGGCTGTCGGTGGGGCTGCGCGTCGTCCGCTCGCTGGTGTCGGGCTGAACGCGTCTAGCCTGCGCCCATGACCTCGATCGCGCTCTTCCCCTCGGTGCTTGGCGGGCGACCGGGTGTGCACGCCGCCGCCGACCTGTTGCGCTCCCACGGCCACGACGTGCGGGTGGTCGACCAGTACGACGGCCGGGTCTTCGACGACTACCAGGTGGCCGCGGCGTTCGCCCAGCAGCTCGGCATTCCGGTGCTCATGCGGGCTGCCCTCGACGCGGTCGACGACCTGCCGGACGGCCTGGTCACGATGGGCTTCTCCAATGGCGCGGGGATGGCGCAGCTGGTGGCCTGCCGGCATCCTGGCGTGGCCGGGGCAGTGCTGTTGTCGGGGGCGATCGACCCAGCCGAGATCGGGGTCGACGCCTGGCCCGCAGCGGTGCCGGTGCAGGTGCACTACACGGTCGACGACCCGTGGCGCGGCCAGGAGTGGATCGACGCGACGGTGCGGGCGGTCGGCAACGCCGGTGCCGAGATCAAGACCTACGACTACCCCGGATCGGGGCACCTGTTCACCGACCCCAGCATGCGCGAGGAGTACCAGCCGGTCGAGGCCGCGCAGCTGTGGCTGCGGGTGCTGGCGTTCCTGCGGCGGGTGGGCTGACTGCGGGCCTCGGCCGGCCGCGAAAAGTCCCCATGTCGACCCCGGTGCGCCCTAGGCTGCCCGGTGGCGGCCCGCAGCAGCGCGCCGTGCACCTTGGGAGGCCAGCCATGACCCGTGTCGCCATCGCCCGATCCCCCCGCCGGGGACGCCGGGTCGCCGGCTGGTTGACCGTCCTCGCGCTCATGCTCACACCCGTCGCGGGTCTAGGCGCGGACGCCGCAGCGGTGGCCGGGCCGGCAGGCACCGCCTCGGTGACCGGCTCGCAGGCCGCGCAGCTGCGCCCGGGCAACCCCAAGGCCTTCCAGTTCATCGCCACCGTCAACGGCAGGCCCGTGCACTGGAACAAGTGCCGCCGGATCGGCTTCCGCGTGCACACCCGGGGCGCGCCGGTCCGCGCCATCCGGCAGGCGAAGGAGGCCGTGCACCGGCTGGACGCCACCTCGGGGCTGCACTTCGTCTACCGCGGCCGCAGCAAGGCGCAGGCCAACCCCTCCGGCAAGGGCTACCCCAGGGACACCGACCTGGTGATCGGCTGGTCGACGCCGAAGCAGTCGATAGTGCCGCGCGGCGCCGCCGGAATCGGCGGCCCCCGGTGGCTGTCCACCGGCCAGATCGTCACCGGGTTCGTGCTGCTCAACCGCAACGTCAAGCTGACCCCGGGCTTCGGCACCGGGCCCCGCAACGGCATCCAGGGCACGATCGGCCAGGTGCTGATGCACGAGCTCGGCCACGCGGTGGGCCTGGACCACGTCAAGGACAGCCGCCAGATCATGTATCCGATCTCCACCCACAAGCTGGCGATCTACGGCGCCGGCGACGCCAACGGCCTGCGCCGGGTCGGCTCGCTGCGCGCCTGCTTCTGAGCGCTGGTCAGGAGCCGCCGCCGCAGGATGGGCCGGCAGCCTGGGGCCTCATCCGTCCCATTTGCCGCACTGGTCACGATCTGTCCACAACATGCCGTTGCTCCCTGGCGCGCTGACGTGGGGCGCTGTCAGTATCTGCCGGACCGGGAATCGGTTTGGGCATCGCCTTCTGCCAGGGGGTGGACGTGGCTGGGTTGCGCACCGCGCCTGCGTCCTCGTCGGTCGCCGGTGGCCTGGCTGAACAGGTACGCACACTTGTGCGAGATGAGGGGGTCGACCCTCAGTCCGCGCCGAGCGCCGTCCGGCGAATCGCCCAGACCGTCGCCACCGCGTACGACCGGCGCAGCCTCACCGGCGCGGTGGAGCCGCTCGAGGACTACCCCGGGCTCGTCGAGGAGCTGGTCGCGCGGGTTGCGGGCTTCGGGGCGCTGCAGCACTACCTCGACGACCCCACGATCGAGGAGATCTGGATCAACGACCCCTCCCGGGTGTTCGTGGCACGCCACGGCCGGCACGAGCTGACGCCGACGATCCTGACCGCCGACGAGGTGCGGGAGCTGATCGAGCGGATGTTGAAGGCGAGCGGGCGTCGCCTCGACCTGAGCCAGCCGTTCGTCGATGCCCTGCTTCCCGGCGGCCACCGGCTGCACGTCGTGCTCGACGGGATCTCGCGAGGTTTCGCCGCGGTCAACATCCGCAAGTTCGTCGCTCGCGCCCACTCACTCGACGATCTGGTGGTGCTCGGCTCGCTCAATGCGCAGGCGGCGGCATTCCTGCGCGCCGCGGTGCTCGCCGGCCTGAACGTCATCGTGTCGGGAGGAACCCAGGCGGGCAAGACAACTCTGCTCAACTGCCTGGCCTCGGCCATCCCCGGCGGCGACCGGGTGATCTCCGCCGAAGAAGTCTTCGAGCTCAGGTTCAACCATCCGGACTGGGTGGCGATGCAGACCCGCCAGGTCGGCCTCGAAGGCACCGGCGAGATC
>JBBSGC010000065.1:0-11033 GCA_038254525.1 Propionibacteriales bacterium
CACGCGCGGCGCTGGGTCCGGGAGATAGTCCCGGGCGGTTGGGAGCGCGGGGACGCGCGTGGCTGGGCGATCGAGGCCGTCGGCGACGACGGCGTCCCGCGCCTCGCGGGCAACATCGACATCCGGGGCGCGCGGCTCGCCGACATCGGCTACGGGTTGCACCCGTGGGCCCGTGGTCGCGGCATCATCGCCCGCGCCACCCGGCTGGCCACCCGCTGGTGCTTCGACAACAGTGGGGTGCAGGTCGTGCACTGGCGCTCGCACGTCGGCAACGTGGCCTCCCGGCGCGCTGCCTGGGCGGCGGGGTTCACCTTCCACGACACGGTGCCCAGGCTGCTCGAGGAACGCGACCGGCTGTTCGACGCCTGGACAGCCGCGCTGCTCCCCGACGACGCACCGACACCGCGCACGACCTGGCTGAGCCCCGTCGAGCTGGCCGGCGACGGGATCCGGCTGCGGGCCTTCGGTGCCGACGACACCGACCGCATAGTCGAGGCCTGCTCTGACCCGCGCACCATGCACTGGCTCGACTCGCTCCCGCGTCCCTACACCGCCGCCGACGCCGGGGCCTACCTGCTCCGCAGGATCGAGCTGGCCTCGCTGGGCAAGAGCGTCAGCTGGGCGGTGGCCGACCGAGACACCGACCGGCTGCTCGGCTCGCTCACGCTGATGAGCTTCTTCGACGAGCAGGCCGAGGTCGGCTACTGGACCCACCCACAGGCCCGCGGGAGCGGCGTGATGAGCCGGGCGGTGCGGCTGGCCTGCGCACCTGCCTTTGCCCCGGTCGGCGAAGGCGGCTATGGGCGCCGCCGACTGCAGCTGCGGGCCGCGGCCGGCAACGCGGCCAGCCGGCACGTCGCCGTGCGGGCCGGGTTCGCCGAGGTGGGGCACCAGCGCGACGCCTGCCGGCTCGGCGACGGCTCGGTCACCGACCAGGTGCTCTACGAGCTGCTCCCCGCGGACGTGTCGCGATGACCGCCCGCTCAGCTGCCTCAGTCGGGGACGACGCCGTCGGTGCCGCCGAGTACGTGCTGACCATCGCCTGCCCCGACCGGCCCGGGATCGTCTACGCGGTGTCGTCCTTTCTGGTCCAGCACTCGTGCAACATCGTCGACAGCCAGCAGTACGGCGACCGGCTCGAGGACCGCTTCTTCATGCGGGTGCACTTCCAGGCCCTCGACGCGCGGCAGGACGTTGCCACGCTGACCCGTCACTTCGAGCCGGTTGCCGACTCCCACGCGATGAGCTGGCAGCTGTCCAAGGTGGGGGTGCCGTGCCGCACGTTGGTCATGGTGTCCACGTCCGGCCACTGCCTCAACGACCTGCTGTACCGGCAGAGCACCGGCAGCCTCGACATCGAGATCCCCGTCGTCGTGTCGAACCACCGCGCTCTGGAGCGGCTCGCCGCCGCCTACGACGTGCCCTTTCAGCACCTCCCGGTCACGCCCGGCACCAGAGCTGCCGCCGAGCAGCAGCTGCTCGCCCTGGTCGGCGACCTCCACATCGAGCTGGTGGTGCTCGCCCGCTACATGCAGGTGCTCTCCGACGACGTCTGCAAGACGCTGGCGGGCCGGGTCGTCAACATCCACCACTCGTTCCTGCCGAGCTTCCGGGGCGCCCGGCCCTACCACCAGGCCTTCGACCGGGGCGTCAAGCTGGTCGGCGCCACCGCGCACTACGTCACCTCCGACCTCGACGAGGGACCGATCATCGAGCAGGACGTGACGCGCGCCGGCCACCGCATGACGCCGGCGGAGCTGGCGGCGGCGGGCCGCGACGTGGAGTGCCAGGTGCTGTCTCGCGCCGTGCGCTGGCACGCGGAGTCTCGGGTGCTGCTCAACGGCGCGAAGACCGTGGTCTTCCAGTAGCGCACCGGCCGGCCGCCGGCGCCGCGCCGGATACGCTGTTGCCTCATGCGCAGCGACCCGGCCGACGGCTCTCTCGTCGACGTCGCGCCACAGCCGCCCCCGCCGCTCGAACCCCCGCGTGACCCAGCGTCCGACGACCCCACGACCCCTCGTCGGCGCGCGCTCGCGCTCACCACCTACGCTCTGGCGTTCGCCCTGTGGTTCCTGCTGGTGGGGCTGCCCACCGACCCGGTGCTGATCTTCGCCTGGCTCTGGCTGGCCACCATCGCCACGCACGTCGACGCGCCGGCGCGCAGCCATCTGCGGTTCGCCCGCGACTGGTGGCCCATCCTCGCCGTGCTGCTGGTCTACACGTACAGCAGAGGTATCGCCGACAACCTCGGCACCCCGTTGCACGTCACCGAGCCGATCCGGTTCGACACCTGGCTCTTCCACGGCCACCTACCGACCGCAGTGCTGCAACAGCACTGGTGCGGCAACCCGTGCTCGTTCACGATGCCCGGCCGGTGGTACGACGCGGTGCTGGCGACGGTCTACTACTCCTACTTCGTCAGCGCGCTGGGGCTGGCGGTCGTGCTCTGGCTGCGCAACCGCACCGAGTGGGTCGCGTTCATGCGCCGTTACCTCACGATCAACGCCGTGGCGCTGGTCTGCTACGTCTTCTACCCGATGGCGCCGCCGTGGTGGGCCAGCGACTACCACTACCTTCCCGAGGACGTCGAGCGGATCACGATGCGCGGTTGGGACACCTTCGGGCTGCACCGGGCCCGGCTCGCCCTGGGTCCGGCGGAAGTCACCGGCAACGCGGTGGCCGCCATGCCGTCGCTGCACACCGCGACAACCACGCTGCTCGCGTTGTACGCGATCACCCGCCTGCGGACCCGCTGGCGCTGGCTCACGCTGCTGTACCCGGCGGCGATGTCGCTCTCGCTGGTCTACAACGGTGAGCACTACGTGCTCGACCTGCTCGCCGGCTACCTGCTGGCCGCCCTGGTCATGCTGGGTGCCAGCGGGTGGGAGCGGCGCGCCCGGGCCAGCCGGTCGACTACGGTGTCGGGCTAGCCGGCCGTCGCCTGCAGGTTCTCGTCGAGCGCGGCCAGGAACTCCTCGGTGGTCAACCAGCCCTGGTCCGGACCGACGAGCAGCGCGAGGTCCTTGGTCATCGCGCCGCTCTCGACGGTCTCGACGCAGACCTGCTCGAGCGCCTCAGCGAAGCCGGTGAGCTCAGGTGTGCCGTCGAGCTTGCCCCGGTGCTTCAGGCCACCGGTCCAGGCGAAGATCGACGCGATCGGGTTCGTCGACGTTGGCTTGCCCTGCTGGTGCTGGCGGAAATGCCGGGTCACCGTGCCGTGCGCGGCCTCCGCCTCGACGGTACTTCCATCGGGGGTCATCAGCACCGACGTCATCAAACCGAGCGAGCCGAACCCCTGCGCGACCGTGTCGGACTGCACGTCCCCGTCGTAGTTCTTGCACGCCCAGACGTAGCCGCCCTCCCACTTCAGCGCCGCGGCGACCATGTCGTCGATGAGACGGTGCTCGTAGGTCAGCCCGGCGGCCTCGAAGTCGGCCTGGAACTCCCGTGCGTACACCTCGGCGAAGATGTCCTTGAAGGCGCCGTCGTAGGCCTTGAGGATCGTGTTCTTCGTCGATAGATAGACCGGGTAGCCGCGCTGGATCCCGTAGGAGAGCGACGCCCGCGCGAAGTCCTCGATCGACTTGTTGAAGTTGTACATGCCCATGACGACGCCGCCGTCCGCCGGCATCTGCACGACCTCCATCTCGACCGGCGCCGAGCCGTCGGCCGGTGTGTACGTCAGCGTCACCGCGCCACCGCCGGGCACCTTGAAGTCCGTCGCCTTGTACTGGTCGCCGTGCGCGTGGCGGCCGATGATGATCGGCTTGGTCCACCCCGGCACGAGCCGGGGGATGTTGGAGATGATGATCGGCTCGCGAAACACCACGCCGCCCAGGATGTTGCGGATGGTGCCGTTCGGCGAGCGCCACATCTGCTTCAGGCCGAACTCCTCGACGCGCGCCTCGTCGGGGGTGATCGTCGCGCACTTCACCCCCACCCCGTGCTGCTTGATCGCGTTGGCCGCGTCGACGGTGATCTGGTCGTCGGAGGCGTCTCGGCTCGCGATCCCGAGGTCGTAGTAGAGCAGGTCGATGTCGAGGTACGGGTGGATCAGGCGGTCCTTGATGAACTGCCAGATGATCCTGGTCATCTCGTCGCCGTCGAGCTCGACGACGGGGTTGTGCACCTTGATCTTGGGCATGTGGCTTCGGCTCCCGCGGGTTCGGCGACGATTGCTTGACATCAAGATATCGCTGCGCCTCGGTGGCTTCGTCCCGGTGGTCGCTGCCGGCTCCCCGGATGCGGTTGCTAGCGTCAGGCGTACCCCGTCCGTCCCCCACCCCTGGAGCAGCTCAGTGAGCCCCACCCCCGTCAAGGTCGCCGTCACCGGGGCGGCCGGTCAGATCGGCTACAGCCTGCTGTTCCGCATCGCCAGCGGAGGGCTGCTCGGCGCAGACACCCCCGTCGAGCTTCGGCTGCTCGAGGTCTCCCCCGCACTGAAGGCACTCGAAGGCGTGGTGATGGAGCTCGACGACTGTGCATTCCCCACGCTGGCCGGCGTCGAGGTCAGTGACGACGCGGCGGTCGCTTTCAACGGCGTCAACGTCGCCCTGCTGGTCGGTGCCCGGCCACGGACCAAGGGAATGGAGCGCGGTGAGCTGCTGGAGGCCAACGGGGCGATCTTCACCGTGCAGGGCAAGGCGATCAACGACCACGCCGCCGACGACATCCGGGTCACCGTCACCGGGAACCCGGCCAACACCAACGCGCTGATCGCGCTGTCCAACGCCCCGGACGTGCCGGCCGAGCGGTTCAGCGCGCTGACCCGGCTCGACCACAACCGGGCCCTCGCCCAGCTCGCCGCCAAGACCGGCGCCCCGGTGGCCGACATCGTGCGACTGACGATCTGGGGGAACCACTCGGCCACCCAGTACCCAGACCTCTTCCATGCCCAGGTGCGCGGACAGAACGCGGCCGAGCTGGTCGGTGACCGGGCCTGGCTGGAGAACGACTTCATCCCCACCGTGCAGAAGCGTGGCGCGGCGATCATCGAGGCCCGCGGGGCGTCCTCGGCGGCCTCCGCGGCCTCCGCGACAATCGACCACACCCGCGACTGGCTGGGTGGGACGCCGGAGGGCAGCTGGACCTCGATGGCGGTGGTCTCCGACGGCGCCTACGGCGTCCCGGAGGGACTGGTGTCGTCGTTCCCGGTGACCACGCGCGGCGGGGACTGGGCGATCGTCCAGGGACTGGGCATCGACGACTTCTCCCGGAGCCGGATCGACGCCTCGGCCGCCGAGCTGGCCGAGGAGCGTGACGCCGTGACGGCGCTGGGCCTGCTCGGCTAGCGGCTGGGCTAGGCGGGCGGGCCGGGCTCGGGCACGATCACCGCGAGCACGAACAGTGCGACGCCCATGCCGAGCATGAGGAGCGCGTCGCTGGTCCGTCGGCGCACTCGCAACAGGCCGGTCATCCGCTCGGGCACCACCAACCGGGCAGTTCCGGCCACCCCCAGGGCCGCGCCGCACAGCCGGATGCCCGCCCGCCAGGAGCCCAGCGCCACGAGCAGCAGGCCGATTCCGACGGCGGCTGCCACGACGGCGTACACCACCGTGCCGATGGCCGCTGGGCGGTCCCGGCTCATGCCGCCAGCGATCCCTCGGCGGCCTCGACGACGTTGGTCAGCAGCAGCGCGCGAGTCATCGGCCCCACGCCTCCCGGGTTGGGCGAGATCCAGCCGGCGACCTCGGCAGCGGCGGGGTCCACGTCTCCCAGGATGCCGTCCGGCCCCCGGCTCACGCCGACATCGAGCAACGCGGCACCGGGCTTGACCATGTCGGCGGTGACGATCCCCGGTACGCCGGCCGCCGCGACCACGATGTCGCAGCGCCGCACCTGGCCGGCCAGGTCCCTGGTGCCGGTGTGGCACAGCGTGACCGTCGCGTTCTCGCTGCGCCGGGTCAGCAGGAGCCCGAGCGAGCGGCCGACCGTGATGCCACGCCCGATCACGCACACGTCCCGGCCGGCGATCTCGACGTCGTAGCGACGCAGCAGCTCGATGATGCCGCGCGGCGTGCACGGCAGCGGCGCCGGCCGGCCCAGCACCAGCCAGCCGAGGTTGGTCGGATGCAGGCCGTCGGCGTCCTTGACCGGGTCGACAAGGGAGAGCACCCGGTGCTCGTCAAGTCCCTTGGGTAGGGGCAGCTGCACGAGAAAACCGGTGCAGGCGGGGTTCTGGTTGAGCCGGCGCACCGCGCCCTCGACCTGTTCCTGTGTCGAGTCCGCCGGCAGGTCCACCCGGATCGACTCGATGCCGACCTCGGCGCAGTCGCGGTGCTTGCCCGCGACGTACCACCGGCTGCCCGGGTCGTCGCCGACCAGCACCGTGCCCAGGCCCGGCGTGACCCCGGCTCCGCGCAGGGCGGCTACCCGTTCGCGCAGCGTGTCCTTGATGGCCTTGGCTGTCGCCAAGCCGTCGAGGATCTGCGCAGTCACGGGGGGAAGTGTGCCATGCAGCCTTTCCGCCGAGGCCGAGCCCAGGCCGGGGTCACGACGGCAACGGTCGCGGGTCAGTGCGCGAAGTGCCGGGTGCCGGTCAGGTAGAGCGAGGCACCGGCAGCGGCTGCGGCCGCGACCACCTCCTCGTCGCGCACGGAGCCACCGGGTTGCACGACCGCGCGTACTCCGGCGTCGAGCAGCACCGAGAGGCCGTCGGCGAACGGGAAGTACGCGTCGGACGCGGCCACCGACCCGGCGGCCCGCTCCCCGGCGCGAGCCACGGCCAACCGGGCGGCGTCGACCCGGTTGACCTGCCCCATCCCGACCCCCACGGTCGCCTCGCCGGTGGCCAGCAGGATCGCGTTGGACCGAACCGAGCGGCAGGCCCGCCAGGCGAACGCCAGGTCGCCCAGCGTCGCGGCGTCGACCGACGGCCCGGTGGCCAGGCGCCAGGTCGCCGGTGCGTCGCCGGGCGCGTCCACCGCGTCCATGCTCTGCATGAGCAGGCCACCGGAGATGCCCCGCGTCTCGATCCCGCCGCGGCCCGCGGGTGCGCAGCGCAGCAGCCTGAGGTTCTTCTTCGCCGCGAGCACGTCCACCGCGCCGTCGTCGTAGCCCGGCGCGCAGACCACCTCGGTGAACACCTCGGCGACCTGCTCGGCCATCGTGACCGACACCGGTCGGTTCACGGCGATCACGCCACCGAAGGCCGACACCGGGTCGCAGGCGTGTGCCTTGCGGTGCGCCTCGGCCACGTCGGCGCCGAGCGCCATGCCGCAGGGGTTCGCATGCTTGATGATGGCGACCGCCGGCCGGTCGAAGTCGTAGGCCGCGCGCCGAGCAGCATCGGTGTCGACGTAGTTGTTGTAGGACATCGACTTGCCGTGCAGCTGCTCGGCCTGGGCGAGACCCGGCTGCGCGACGTAGCCGGAGACGTAAAGAGCCGCCCGCTGGTGCGGGTTCTCCCCGTAGCGCAGCACGTCGGCCCGGTCCCACGTCGCGCCCATCCATGCCGGGAACCCCGCGCCGTCGCTGGTGTCGCTGAGCACGTTGCCCATCCACGACGCCACGTGCACGTCGTAGGTCGCGGTGTGTACGAACGCCTCGGCCGCCAGCCGCTGGCGCTGCGACAGCGTGAAACCCCCCGCGCGTACGGCATCGAGCGCGTCGGCGTATTGAGCGGGAGAGGTCACGACCGCCACGTTCGCGGCGTTCTTGGCGGCCGCGCGAACCATCGACGGGCCTCCGATGTCGATCTGCTCGACGCACTCCTCGGGCGTCGCGCCGGCGGCCACCGTCTCGGTAAAGGGGTACAGGTTGCTGACCACGAGCCCGAACGGCTCGACGCCCAGCTCGGCGAGCTGGTCGCAGTGGCTCTGGCGCCGCAGGTCGGCCAGGATGCCGGCGTGGACGCGCGGGTGCAGCGTCTTGACCCGCCCGTCCAGGCACTCGGGGAACCCGGTGAGGTCCTCGACGCGGGTCACCGGCATCCCGGCGTCGGCGATCCGGTCGGCCGTCGAGCCGGTGGACACCAGGGCCACGCCGGCCTCGTGCAGGCCGCCGGCCAGGGCGACCAGGTCGCTCTTGTCATAGACCGAGATGAGGGCCCGGTGAACCGGTCGCCGGTCGTCGCTCATGAGTGGATCCGCACCCTTCTGCCGTCGACGCAGTAGCCGTTGCGGACCATGCGGCCCACGGTCTGCGTCAGCATCGTCCGCTCGCTGGTCTTGATCCGCTCGTGCAGTGACTCGACGGTGTCGTTCTCGGCCACCGGCACCGCCACCTGCGCGATGATCGGGCCGGTGTCCACGCCGGCGTCGACGACGAAGAGGGTGGCTCCGGTGACCCGGACGCCGTAGTCCAGCGCGTCTCGAGGCCCGTGCATCCCCGGGAACGACGGCGACAGCGCCGGATGAGTGTTGATCACCCGGCCGGCGAAGCGGTCGAGAAACGCCGGTCCAGTGAGCTTCCGGAAGCCCGCAAGCACCACCAGGTCGGGTTCGAAGGCGGCCACCGCTTCGGTGAGCGCTTCGTCCCACTGCGCCCGGGAGTCGAAGCCGTCCACCGGGCAGACAAAGGCCTGGACGCCGGCGCGCGGCGCCCTGGCCAACCCGGCGACGCCGTCCCGGTCGGCACCCACCGCAACGACCTCGGCGCCGAAGCCCGGGTCGGCGCAGGCGTCGAGGAGCGCCTGGAGGTTGGTGCCCGATCCGGATATCAGCACCACGAGCCGGGTGGGCCGGCCCGTGACAGGGCCGAAGCTTCGGGTCACGCGGATCCGCTCGGGTCGGGTCGGTGGGCAGCGCTCACCATAACCGCCCGCCGGGTGGCGCCGGTTGCTCAGCCCCTCCGCCCCAGCAGCAGCCGGCTGCCGAGGCCGCCGAGCACTCCTCCGACACCGAGCGTGGCGACCGCCACCGCAGCACAGGCCAGCAGCTGCGGGCCGATCTGCGCCATCCGGTCCGGGCCCACGGAGCCACCACTGAGCGCAAGCGCAAAGGCGACCAGCAGCCCGCCGGCCGCACCGGCTGCGCCACCCCAGAGCGCGGCCCGGTCGTACCCGCTGGGCGGCAGGCAGGGAACGGTCAGCGCACCGGCGGCCAGCCCCGCGATCACCGGCGCCGCGGCCAGCGCCATGAGCGCCACGGGCTGCGGGCCGGAGCTGGGCACCGCGGACAGCCACGGGACCGCCGGCAGGGGGCCGACCGAAACCGACGTCAGCGTCACCGACGTGGCCGTGCCGAGCGAGATGCCCGGACCCAGCAGCACTGCGACGCACAGCAGTAGCACGTTGGGCAGCACCAGCACGCAGACCAGCACCAGCACGAGTCCGCCGACGACGCCGGGATGGAGCGAGTGGACGATCTCCTGCATTGTCTCCGCATGCACCACGAGGGACGCCGCGAGCGAGAGCGCGCCGAGGGCGACCAGCAGCAGCGCGCCACCAAGGGCACCCCGCAGCACCGGTCGGACCTGCGCCGGCAGCCGCTGCTCGAGCAGCGCGCCGACCGGGCCGCTCCGAGCGGCGCCAGTCCCTGCGGCGCCGCCGGCGAGGACGATGGTGACGAGCAGGCCACGGCCCGGTGAGACGCTGACGGCGGCGGTCGAGGCGGCCAGCGCCACGATGACGCCCGCCGAGGCGTAGAGCACCGTGTACGCGAGGACGACGACACCCACGTCGACGGGCGTGGCGGCGCGCGAGGTCCGCGCCGCCCACCGGCCAGCGCGGTACGACAGCACCCCAGCCCCGGCGGTCAGTCCCAGCGGGATCACGCTGACGGTCGTCGAGCCGACGTGCAGGATGTGCCCGTGGCCGAGTAGCCAACCGTCGGCGCCCGCGCGCAGCGCCGAGCTCATCGAGCCGTCGTGGCCCGCGACCCAGGCGGCGACGGCAACGCCGCAGCAGGCGAGCAGACCGGCGAGTGCGGCCGCGAGACCGGCTGCCCCACCGACCAACCAGGGCGGCGCGGGTGCCTCGGACGGCGTGCGGGTCGAGCCGCGGACATCGAGACGGGTCAACAGGTCGGTCATCGTGGCCCCATCGTCGCCGCGCGGCTGACCACGTCGCCGCAGGCACGCCGCCGATGCTCGGACTGGCCCGCCGGGGCGCCTCATCACGGGCATGGGGGACCCCTAAAACACTCCTGTTGGCATGGGGGACCCCAGTGTGCAGGGAGGAATGGTGCATCGTGACCCAGTCCGGCCCGGTTCGGCGCCGGGCGCCGACGCGAGGACTCAGGCTCGCGACTCGATGACCTCGCGCATCAGCCGCGCGGTTTCCGAGGGTGTCTTGCCGACCCGCACGTCGGCCGCTTCGAGTGCCTCCTGCTTGGCCTGCGCGGTGCCCGATGACCCGGACACGATCGCGCCTGCGTGCCCCATGGTCTTGCCCTCTGGGGCGGTGAAGCCCGCGACGTAGCCGACCACCGGCTTGGTGAGGTTCGCCGAGATGTACGCGGCGGCCCGCTCCTCCGCGTCGCCACCGATCTCGCCGACCATGATCACCCCCGCGGTCTCCGGGTCGTCCTCGAAGGCGCGCAGGCAGTCGATGTGGGTCGTACCGACGATGGGGTCACCGCCGATCCCGACGGCGGTGGTGAAGCCGATGTCCCGCAGCTCGTACATGAGCTGGTAGGTCAGCGTCCCGGATTTCGACACCAGCCCGATCGGACCGGGGCCGGCGATGTCTGCGGGGATGATGCCGGCGTTGGACTGCCCGGGCGTGATGACGCCCGGACAGTTGGGACCGATGATGCGGGTGGTGCCGGAGGCCTGCGCTGCGGCGAAGAACTGCGCGGTGTCGTGGACCGGGACGCCCTCAGTGATGACGACCACCAGGGGCAGCGCTGCCTCGACGGCCTCGAGCACGGCGTCCTTGGTGAACGCCGGCGGTACGAACACCACCGATACGTCGGCGCCGGTCTCGTCGACCGCTTCCCGCACGGTGCCGAACACCGGCTGCGGTGTGCCGTCGAAGTCGACCGATGTCCCCGCCTTGCGGGCGTTGACCCCGCCAACGATCGTGGTGCCGGAGCGCAGCATCCGCCCGGTGTGCTTGGTGCCTTCCGAGCCCGTCATCCCCTGCACGATGA
>JBBSGC010000066.1:0-10715 GCA_038254525.1 Propionibacteriales bacterium
GCACAACGGCCCTCACGGCGCGGTGACTCGTTCCGGCAGCTGCAATCAGGTGCCACTTTCCTTGTGCACAGCCATGGCCATCCAGAGCGATGATGCTATACAATCGAATACATGTTCGAACAGTCTCTCCTGGACGACGCCTCCCGCTCCGTCGCGGCGTTGGCCACCGCGGACGTCGCAACGGCGTCCAACGCGGAGCTGAGCGAGCTGCTGCAGACGGTGCAGCGCGCCAGTGACCTGCTCGACGGGCTGGCGGCACGCGCCGCAGCAGCGTTCGAGTCCATGCGCGGGTTCGAGGACGACGGCTGCCCGACGCTGCCGGCGTGGTACCGACGGCAGCTGCGGCTCAGCCCGGCGCAGGCTCGCCGCCGGTCCCGGTCGGGCCGGACGCTCGAGGCACTGCCGGGAGTCGCGGCTTCGCTTGCCGCCGGGCGGATCCGGCTCGACCACGTCGACGTCTTCACTGAGGCGATCCGCATGCTGGGACTGCCCGTCGTCTCCCAGGCCGAGGCACTGCTGGTCGACGTCGCTGAGGCGTGCGACCCCCCGGACGTGCGGGTGGCGGTGACCCGCCTGCGAGACACCCTGAATCCCGATGCGGCCGACGCCGCGTGGGCTGCTGGATTCGACCGGCAGCAGATCTCGCTGAGCGCGGTCGGGACCGGCTGGCAGCTGACCGGCTTTCTCGACCAGGTCACCGGGGCGGCGTTCTCGACGGTGCTCAACGCGCTGTCCGCCCCGCAGCCCGACGACAGCCGGACGAGCGGTGAGCGCCGCGTGGACGCCCTGCATGCGCTGTGCACGAGCGTGTTGGAGTCGGGGCTGCCCTCGGACAAGGGCGTGCGACCGCACCTGTCGGTCATGCTTCCGGTCGAGACGCTGCGGCTGGCCATGGCCGGAGACCGCACCACACCATCGGAGCCCGCCACGCTCGCCGGCTTCGGCGCCGTCGCCCGCGACCTGGTTGCCTACCTGTGCTGCGGTGCCGCGGTCACGCCGTTCCTGGTCGATTCCTCCGGGAGGGCGACGCCACGGGTGGGCGTGCTGGATGTGGGCCGCACCCAGCGACTGGCGACGCCCGCGCAGCGCAAGGCAGTCCTGTTGCGTCAAGAGCACCGCTGCGCCACCCCGGGCTGTTCGGCGGTGCACCTGGAGATTCACCACCTGACCTCCTGGACCGATGGCGGGCGAACCGACCTGTCGAACCTCGTCGGCCTGTGCAGCCGTTGTCACCACCTGCTGCATCGCGGCTCGCTGGTGGCCACCGCTGATCGCGGCGGAGGTGTGTGCTTCACCACTGCGGACGGACGACTGATCACCGACGCCCGGCGGCGCGCCGAACACACGTTCCGGGAGAGCTTGAAGCTGCTTCCGGTGGCTCCCGCCCGCGGCTCTCCAGGCTGGGCGTGGCAAGGCCATCGAAATCCGCCGCCCGCACTCAACCCGGTCTGACTGTCGACCACCCGATCGTGGCTGGCGTCGGCAGGCGGCTGTTCGACAGGCGAGCGAGTGGCGAGATGATAGAACGACGGGGATGATCAGCCTCACGCTGGCCCGGGAGCTGCGCCGACTCGGGGTCCGGTGGCAGCCGGCCCCCGGCGACCGGTTTCTCGTCGACGAGCCGGAGATGGTCGACTCGGTGTTCTGGGTGAGCGACTTCACCATCGAGGCTCACCAGTACGCCGGGGAGAGTGTCCTCGGCTTCAACGGGACCACTGAGTGGGCACTCGACTCCGTTGCCGTCGACGCCTGCCTGTGGCTGCCTCGCGAGGACCAGCTGCGCGAGCTGCTCGGCTCGCTGCTGCTGCGGCTGGAGCGGGTCGACGACGGCTGGCGGGTCGTGACGCGAGTCAGCGGGGGTGCCGACCTGATCACGGTCGCCAACGACGCGGAGACCGCCTACGCGCAAGCGCTCGGGTCGGCGCTCGACTGATGGCGGCGGCACCGGCCGGTCAGAGGATCTGCCCCGGCCGGTACGCCGCGGCCTGCGGGTGCCGGGCTGCCAGCGCCTCGACCCGGGCGGCGATGGCGTCGACCTGATCGGCTGCGGCGCCGGTGAACGTCAGGGGGTCCGCTACCGCTGCAGCCAGGTCGGCACGGGACAGTCCGAGCCGGTCATCGGTGGCAAGCCGGTCGAGAAGGTCGTTGCGCTCGGCACCTTGCTCGCGCATGGCGAGAGCGGCAGCCACCGCGTGCCGCCGGATGATCTCGTGCGCCACCTCGCGACCCACTCCGCCGCGTACGGCATGGATCAGGACCTTGGTGGTGGCCAGGAAGGGCAGGTAGCGGTCGAGCTCACGCGCAACCACCGCGGGGAACGCACCGAACTCCGCCAACACGGTCAGGAAGGTCTCGAACAGCCCGTCGGTCGCGAAGAAAGCGTCGGGGAGCGCGACCCGGCGGACGACGGAGTCGGAGACGTCACCCTCGTTCCACTGGTCCCCGGCCAGCTCACCGAGCATGGCGAGGTTGCCGCGAACCACGACGGCGAGCCCGTTGACCCGCTCGCAGGAGCGGGGGTTCATCTTGTGCGGCATCGCCGACGAGCCGACCTGCCCCGGCCGGAACCCCTCGGTGACCAGCTCGTTGCCGGACATCAGCCGGATGGTGGTCGCGCAGCTTGACGGGGCGGCAACCAGCTGGACCAGCGCCGACACGACCTCGAAGTCCAGCGACCGCGGATAGACCTGTCCCACGCTGGTGAGCACCCGCCGGAACCCGAGGTGCTCGGCGACCCGCGCCTCGAGGTCAGCCAGCTTGGCGGGGTCGCCGCCCAGCAGGTCGAGCATGTCCTGGGCGGTGCCCACCGGGCCCTTGATGCCACGCAGCGGATAGCGGTCGAGCAGATCCGAAACGCGATCCAGCGCCAGCAGGAGCTCGTCGGCGACCGAGGCGAAGCGCTTGCCGAGCGTCGTGGCCTGCGCCGGCACATTGTGGCTGCGACCGGCCAGCACGAGGTCCCGGTGCTCGACGGCGAGCGCTGCTAGCCGTACGAGCGTTGCGACCGCCCGGTCTCGCACCAGCACCAGCGAATCCCGGACCTGCAGCTGCTCGACGTTCTCGGTCAGGTCACGCGACGTGATGCCCTTGTGCACGTGCTCGTGCCCGGCGACTGCGTTGAACTCCTCGATCCGCGCCTTGACGTCGTGCCGGGTGACTCGCTCGCGCGCCGCGATCGAGTCGAGGTCGACGTCCTCCACGGCGGCCGCGTAGTCCTCGAGGACGCCGTCGGGCAGGTCGACCCCGAGATCCCGCTGCGCCGCAAGCACCGCCAGCCAGAGCCGCCGCTCGAGGACCACCTTGTGCCGCGGCGACCACAGCTCGCGCAGCGGCGCGCTGGCGTAACGCTGCGCGAGGACGTTGGGGATCACGCGTACCAGTCTCGCGCAGCGGGTCGGGTGGATGCGTCAGCTTGGAGCCGCGACGCCGGCGGCGATGTCGGTGCGGTGGAAGCTGCCAGCGAACTCGATGGCCGCGACCCCTTCGTAGGCACGGCTGCGCGCCTGCTCGAGGTCACAGCCACGTGCAGTGACGGCGAGCACCCGGCCACCCGCGCTGACCACGCGCCCAGTGCCGTCTCGGGCGGTGCCGGCGTGGAGCACGTCGACCCCCGCCATGGCGCCGGCCGCGTCCAGGCCGACGATCACGTCGCCCCTGCGTGGTTGCCCGGGGTAGCCACCGGCAGCGACCACGACGGTGACCGCGGCGCCGGCGGCGAAGCGTGGTGGCTCGACCTCGTGCAGCCGGCCGGTCGCGGCAGCGTGCAGCAAGGTGCCGGGTGACGACTCGAGCAGCGCCATCAGCACCTGCGTCTCCGGGTCGCCGAAGCGCGCGTTGAACTCCACGACCCGGAGCCCGCGTGCGGTCAAGGCAAGCCCCGCGTAGAGAAGCCCGGCGAACGGGGTGCGGCGCCGCGCCATCTCCGCGACCGTCGGGCGCAACACCCGCTCCGTGGCTTCGGTCACCAGTGTCGCCGGGAGCCAGGGCAACGGTGTGCAGGCTCCCATCCCGCCGGTGTTGGGGCCGCTGTCGCCGTCGCGGAGCCGCTTGTAGTCCTGAGCCGGCTGCAGCGGTCGCACGGTGTCCCCGTCGGTCACCGCGAACAGCGAAAGCTCCGGCCCGTCGAGGAACTCCTCGACCACCACCCGGCGGCAGCGGCGGGCGTGGGCCGAGGCCGTCGCCCGGTCGGAGGTGACGACCACCCCCTTCCCCGCGGCGAGGCCGTCGTCCTTCACCACGTACGGCGGGCCGAAGGCGTCCAGCGCGGCCGCGACCTGCTGTTCGGTGTCGCACACGTGCGCCATCGCGGTGGGCACTCCTGCGGCGGCCATCACCTGCTTGGCGAATGCCTTCGAGCCCTCGAGAGCGGCGGCTTCCGCACTTGGACCGAAGCACGCGATCCCGGCAGCGCGCACCGCGTCGGCGACCCCGGCGACCAGCGGCGTCTCCGGTCCGACCACCACCAGGTCGACCGTGAGGTCGGTGGCGAGCCTCGCGACGGCCGCTCCGTCGCAGGGGTCGACGCCGTGGACGCACGCGACAGACTCGATGCCGGGATTGCCCGGCGCCGCATGCACGTCGTCGACCGCGGCATCGCGGGCCAACGCCAGGGCCAGCGCGTGCTCGCGTCCACCGGAGCCGATGACGAGCACCTTCACGACCGGTGAGCGTAGCGGCCCGCGGTGTGCGGCCCGCGATGTGCGGCCCGCGGCGCGCAGGCCTTGTGGCGCGCAGGTCTACGGCGCGCAGGTCTACGGCGCTCAGGTCGGCGTTGTGTGATCGGGAAAACGGTCGGCACCCAACTGTTAGCCTCGCCCTGTCACGCTCGGCACCGGCCAGGGGGACCCCCGATGACCACATCCGACGACCAGCCGCCGCCGCTTCCGCCGGCTCCGGCGCCGACGGCCTTCGAATGGCCCTCGGCGGCGTCGGACCAGCGACCGTTGAACCAGCGACCGTTGAACCAGCGACCGCGGCATGCTGAACAACTGGCCGCCCGCGTTGACCCAGAGCCGGTGGGCGGGCCGGAGGTCCGCGACGTCACGCCCACGCTGAGCGATCTGCTCGCCACCCGGCCGGCGCCGACGACCGGTCCCGCCGAGACGGGTTGGCGGGCCACCGTACGGCACCTCACCTTGGGCCTCGTGCGTCTCGGACCCGGCGCGTACGAGCAGCGGCACCGCAGCGCGATCGCGGCCGTGCAGCGCAGTCTCACCGGGCCGAAGACCATCGTCGTCGTCAATCCCAAAGGCGGTGCCCACAAGACCACGGCCACCTTCATGCTCGCGGCCACATTCGGCATCCACCGCGGCGGCTACAGCCTCGCGTGGGACAACAACGAGACCCGCGGCACGCTCGGCTGGCGAGCCAACCAGGCCCGGCACACCAACACCGCGGTCAACCTGCTCGACGACCTCGATCGGTTCACCACCGACAGCTCCAAGGTCGGTGACCTTGACAACTTTGTCCGCGCCCAGGGCGAGGCTCAGTTCGACGTGCTGGCCTCGGACGAGGACGCGGCCTCCGCCGCCTCCATCGACGACCAGGCCTTCAACGACCTGCACCGCGCGCTGGCGCGGTTCTACCGGATCATCGTCGTGGACACCGGCAACAACATGCGCGCCAGCAACTACCGGGCCGCGATCGAGGCCGCCGACCAGCTCGTCATCGTCTCCACGGTCCGTGACGACACCGCCAACTCCGCCGCCTGGCTCGCCGACGCGCTGAGCGCGCAGGGCTACAGCAGCAAGGTCCGCCAGGCCGTCACCGTCTTGTCCGCCCCCTCCCGGCAACCCGACCAGGCCTTGCGCGGCCGGCTGCACGACCACTTCTCGCGAGTCACCCGCACCGTCGTCGACGTGCCCTACGACCCGGCCCTCGTCGCCGGTGACCCGATCGACCTCAGAACCCTCAGCGCGTCCTTCCGGGAGGCCTGGCTGATGGTCGCTGCCGAGGTCGCCGACGGGATCTGAGCCGGCCCCAAGGGATCTGAGCCGCCCCTCAGGCGGTCCAACGGGATGGGGAGCGGGATGGGCTGAGCGGAGCTTCCCGGCCGGCAGCGGTGCGGGCGGCCGCTTCGCGAAGCATGCAGACCACGTCGCTCACGCGCTCCAGGGGCAGGGTGAACGGCAAGCGGAACCAGCGGTCCGCGGTGCCGTCGACGGTGAAGCGCGGTCCGGGGGTCAGCCGCAGGCCGGCGTCGAGGGCGTGCGCGGCAAGTCGGGTGGCGCCGGGCTGCGGGAGCTCGACCCAGAGCACCATCCCGGCGTCCGGCCGGCTGCAGCGCCAGGTCGGAAGCTCGCGAGCGAGGGCCTGCAGCAGGGCGTCGCGCGAACGGCGCAGGAGCGCCCGGCGCTCGGGGAGGATGTCGTCCGCGCGGCGCAGCAGCCAGGCTGCGACCAGCTGCTCGAGCACGGGGCTGGCCAGGTCCTGCCCGGCCCGCGCTTGGGCTAGGCGGGCCAGCACCTCGGGGTCGGCGCGCACCCAGCCGACCCGCAACCCAGCCCAGAACGCCTTGCTCATCGAGCCCAGCGTGACCACCCGCGGGTCAAGCGCACCGAGCGGCGGCGGCGTCGGCCCGTCCAGGACCAGGTCGGTGAACGTCTCGTCCACCGCGATCACGGCTCCATCGACGGCCCGGATGAGCTCCTCGCGCTGAGCGGTGCTGGCCAGGAGTCCCGTCGGGTTCTGCCCGTCGGGTGTTACGTGGACCAGCCCGACCGAGGCGGGTGCCGGCAGCTCCCAGCCGCGGGCGGAGACCGGCAGCGCAACGGTGGGCAGGCGATGCGCCGCGACGGCGTCCAGAACCGCCGGGTAGGTGGGCTGCTCCACCAGTACGCGACGTCGGGCGCCGACCAGAGCTCGGAGAACGAGGTCCCAACCCTGCAAGGCCCCTGCGGTCACGAGAACCTGCTCGGCTGTGGTAGGGAGCCCGCGCGCGCTCAGGTGGTCCGCCACCGCGGCCCGCATCTCCGGTATCCCCAGCGGGTGCAGCCCATGGCCGGCGATCAGGGGCCGCAGGGCCCACCCCGCCGCCTGCACGGCGTCGAGGATCAACGCAGGCGCCGGCAGAGCGGCCACCGTCAGGTCGAGGACGTCGGGGCGGTCACCAGGCCCTGCATCCGGCCGGACCGGCACCGCAGCGGGCAGCGCGACCCGACTGCCGGCTCCGCGATCGCTGCGCAGATATCCCTCGGCCCGAAGCACGTCGTAGGCGGCGCTGACCGTGGTGCGGCTCAGCGACAGCGCGTCGGCCAGCGCCCGCTCCGACGGGACCCGGGCGCCGAGCGGCAGCCGGCCGTCGAGCGCCAGGCCGCGCAGCCCGTCGGCCACGGCAAGATATGCCGGTCCCGCGCCCATCCAGGGACCCAGCAGCTCCGCCACCCGCCCAGGCAGCACCAGACCAGCACCTCGCTTTTGGCTATGTTGCCACCAGGCCAAGTCTGCCAGAGTTCTCCCCGTGCTGCTGCTCGCCTCGGTGCCGGCTACCCGCCGCCCTGCCCGCTTCGGCCTGCTGCTGGCCGGGCTGGTGCTCTACGGCGTCAGCGACGGTCTGCTGGTGCTGGCCGGTCTTGGTCTCGACCCGTGGGACGTGCTGCACCAGGGGCTGTCCCGCACGGTGGGCCTGCAGGTGGGCACCTGGGCCATCATCGTGGGCGCCCTGGTGCTGCTGGCCTGGTTCCCGCTGCGACAGCGCCCGGGCCTCGGGACGGTCTGCAACGTGCTGGTCATCGGTCTGGTCATCAACCTGACGCTGGCCACAGTTCCGGCGCCGCACACGGTGGCGGTCCAGGTGGTTGTGCTCGTCGGTGCCGTCGCGCTGAACGGGGTCGCCACCGGCGCCTACATCGGAGCCGGGCTCGGTCCCGGCCCCCGGGACGGCCTCAGCACGGGCATCGCCGCCCGGGGGCTGTCCCTGCGCCTGGTGCGCACGGCGATCGAGATCAGCGTGCTGGTCCTGGGTTGGCTGCTCGGTGGCACCGTCGGAGTTGGAACCCTGCTGTACGCACTGGCGATCGGCCCGATCACCCACGTGACGATCCCGGCCTTCCGCCTGCCCGAGCGTCCCAGGGACACCGGCCACGACCAGCGGTCCGGCTCGAGAACCTAGAGGAGGTCGCGTACTACCACGGTCTGGTCCCGCCCAGGACCGACGCCGATGGCCGAGATCGGAGCCCCCGACATCTCCTCCAGTGCCAGCACGTAGCCCCGCGCGTTGGCCGGCAGGTCCTGGAGCCGCCGACAGCCCGAGATGTCGTCGCTCCAGCCGGGCAGCCGCTCGAGGATCGGCGTCGCGTGGTGGAACTCCGTCTGCGTCATCGGCAGCTCGTCGTGCTGCCGGCCGTCGACGTCGTAGCCGACGCACACCGGGATGTGCTCGAGACCTGTGAGCACGTCGAGCTTGGTGAGCACGTAGTCGGTGACCCCGTTGACCCGGGCGGCGTAGCGGGCCAGCACCGTGTCGAACCAGCCGCAACGCCGGGGCCGGCCGGTGGTCGTGCCGTACTCCTGTCCGACAGCGCGCAGCCGCTCGCCCGCGTCGTCGAGCAGCTCGGTGGGAAACGGGCCCTCCCCCACCCGCGTGGTGTAGGCCTTGACGACCCCGACCACCCGGTCGATGGAGGTGGGCGGGATCCCGGAGCCCGTACACGCGCCGCCTGCCGTGGCGTTGCTCGAGGTGACGAACGGGTAGGTCCCGTGGTCGACGTCGAGCAGCGTGGCCTGGCCGGCCTCGAGCAGCACGGTCCGGCCGGCGGCAAGTGCCGTGGTCAGCAGCAGCGCGGAGTCCGCGACCATCGGACGCAACCGGTCGGCGTAGGTCATCAGCTCCTCGACGACCTCCTCGGCGTCGATGGCGCGGCGGTTGTAGATCTTGGCGAGGATCTGGTTCTTCAGGTCGAGGGCGGCCTCGACCTTCTGGGTGAGGATCTTCTCGTCGAAGACGTCCTGCACGCGCAGTCCGATGCGGTTCATCTTGTCGGCGTACGTCGGTCCGATGCCGCGGCCGGTGGTGCCGATGCGACGAGAGCCGAGGAAGCGTTCAGTCACCTTGTCGAGGACCCGGTTGTACGAGGCGATGAGGTGCGCGTTGGCACTCACCACGAGCCTGGAGGTGTCGATGCCGCGGGCCTGCAGAGCATCGAGCTCCTCGAACAGCACCCCCGGGTCGACGACGACGCCGTTGCCGATCACCGGCACCACACCGGGAGTCAGGATGCCGCTGGGCAGCAGATGCAGCGCGTACGTCTGGTCGCCGATCACCACGGTGTGGCCGGCGTTGTTACCGCCGTTGAACTTCACGACGTAGTCGACCGAGGCGCCGAGCAGGTCGGTTGCCTTGCCCTTGCCCTCGTCGCCCCACTGGGCGCCCACGATCACCACGGCGGGCATCACGTCCACCTCTCGGGGGCGGTTCGGGACTTCGGAGGTTCCGGCGGGTTCGGGTTCGGAGGTTCCGGCGGGACCGGGCGATGCGTGCGGAGACAGGGTAGCGAAGCGGCACGACCACTAGGGTCGCCGTCGTGGAAGCCCGACTGGTGATCACCAACGCTGCGGCCGGTAGTGCCGAGCAGTCAGCCGTTGACGCGGCGCTGGCGGTGCTCCGCGAGGACGGCCCGCTCGACGTGCTGGCCAGCGGCGGCGCCGACGACCTCGACGAAGCGCTGGCGTCGCGCGGAGGGGGCGCCTCGACATCCGTGGTGGTCGCCGCCGGGGGCGATGGCAGCCTGCATGCGCTCGTCGACGCGCTCCACCGGCGCGGCGAGCTGTCCACCACGACCGTCGGCTTGATCCCGCTCGGCACCGGCAATGACTTCGCCCGCGGGGTCGGTGTCTCGTTGGACCCCGTGGAGGCCGCCCATCAGCTCGTCGCCGCACGTCCACACCAGCTGGACCTGCTGGTCGACGCCGGCGGCGGCGTCGTCGTCAACGCGGTGCACGTGGGACTCGGCGCCGAGGCGGGTCGCCAGGCATCGGTGTGGAAGCACCGGCTCGGCAAGGCCGGCTACCTGGTCGGGGCGGTCAAGGCTGGGCTGACCACCCCGGGCTTGAATCTCGCGGTCACCGTCGACGGCGCCACCCTGCCGTACAGCTCAGCCGTCGTCCAGGTGGCGGTCAGCAACGGGCCGTACGTCGGCGGCGGTACCGCCTTGGCGCCGGGTGCAGAGCCGGCTGATGGTGCGGCCGACGTCGTCGTCTCCTACGCCGACGCACCGCTGGCCCGGCTCGGCTACGCGCTCCGCCTGCGCAGGGGCGAGCACCCCCGGCGCGATGACGTGGTCACCACGCGCGGGCGACGCGTCGACATCCGGGGTGACGAGTTCTGGACCAACACCGACGGCGAGCTGGCCGGCCCGCGGCACCAGCAGTCGTGGGAGCTCGTGCCGAACGCGTGGTCGTTCTTGCGCTGACGGCACCAGACTCATGGGCAGACAACGGTGCAGGCGACGGTGCAGGCAACGGTGCAGGCGACGGATTCCGCAGCTCAGCGGGCCTTCGGCTGCTGGGCAGGTTGGGCGCGGCGGCCGACTGCTAACCCAAATCAGCCAGGAGTGAGCGCGGAACCGCACTCTCGCGGCCGACTGCGGATTCCGCACTGCATGGCGTTTGTGCCGGTCCGTCCCCGCCGGTCTGGAAAGCCGTGACGGATGCAGCGAACGCATGCCACAATGCACTCGCGCGGCCGCGGATCCGGAATCGAGGCAGGGGACGATTCC
>JBBSGC010000067.1:0-10523 GCA_038254525.1 Propionibacteriales bacterium
CGGCGACCGGTAACACGGCTGCGCTTCGTGCAGGTGGTGATCGAGTTGTCGAGCGACTGCATGACCAGTGCGATCACCGTCCGCTCCGACCAGTGCCGCATGTCGTAGAGACCGCGCAGCTGCCTGCGCTGGGCCCACATCTCGCGCAGCCAGGTGCGCCACCGCGGGGTCACCCCACCACCATCGGTGAGCACGGTCTGCAGGAGCGCCATCAGGTTGGAGCCCTTGCCGTAGCGGACCGGTTCGACGTGGGTGACGTCGTCGGGGTGGAACGAGGACGTGATCGCGACGCCCCGGGTGAAGTCGGTCGTCGAGGAGGGAGGCGCTATGGCACCGAGGATCGACTCGGAGTTCGTGCGGGTCAACAGCCCCAGCCGCGGTGAGATCCGCGGCAGGTGGCCCTCGTCGCGCAGCCGGTGCAGCAGCCGCTGTGTGCCGAGCGCGCCGGCCGCGAACACGACCTGCTCCGCGGTCAACGTGCGCGCCCCTGCCCGGCGGCGAGCCGACCACGGCCCGGTCGGGCGGGTGCCGACCGCGTAGCCGCCACCGGGCATCGGCCGGACGGTCGTCACGGTGGTCAGCGGATGCACCTGCGCTCCCGCCCGCTCGGCGAGATGGAGGTAGTTCTTGACCAACGTGTTCTTGGCGTTGTGCCGGCAGCCGGTCATGCAGGCGCCGCAGTCGATGCACCCGGTCCGCGCAGGACCGGCGCCGCCGAAGTACGGGTCGGCCGCCGGCTCCCCAGGCGTACCGAAGAAGACGCCGACCGGTGCCGAGTGGAAGCTCTCGCCAACACCCATCGACCCGGCCACCTGCCTCAGCACCTCGTCGCTCGGCGACATCCTCGGGTAGGTCGCGACGCCGAGCATGCGCTTGGCCTGGTCATAGCAGGGAGCCAGCTCCGCACGCCAGTCGGTGATGTCGCGCCACTGCGGGTCGTTGTAGAAACCGTCCAGCGGCTCGTAGAGCGTGTTGGCGTAGACCAGCGACCCGCCGCCGACCCCGGCGCCGGACAGGATCAGCACGTCGCGCAGCACGTCGATCCGCTGGATGCCGTAGCAGCCCAGCAGCGGGGCGAACAGGAACCTCCGGGCGTCGAACGACGTCGTCGGGAAGTCCCCGTCGGCGAAGCGGGCACCGGCCTCGAGCACGCCGACGCGGTAGCCCTTCTCGGTCAGCCGCAGGGCCGAGACGCTGCCGCCGAAGCCGGAGCCGATGACCAGCACGTCGTAGTCGTAGACGGGTCGCCGGGCGGTGCGCCCGGTCATGGCCTGCCCAGCTTCTTCAGGCCCCGCAGCGAGGCGGTCATGAGCTTCGCGTACGCGCGGTCCGACAGGCCAGGCATCGCAGCGAAGCGCAGCCCGCGCTGGGTGGCCACCGCCTGCGGGTCGGTGAAGCGGTGGATCCCCTCGGCGCCCTGCCGGCGGCCAAGCCCCGACTGGCCCATCCCGCCCATCGGGCTGTCGATGCTGGCGAAGCTGGCGGCATAGGCCTCGTTGATGTTGACGGTGCCGCACCGCACCTGGGCCGCCAGCCGCCGGGCTCGCGGCAGGTCGCGCGAGAAGATGCTCGCGTTGAGCCCGTAGCTGCTGGCGTTGGCCCGCTCGACGGCCTCCGCCTCGTCGTGGAACCGGTAGATCGACACGACCGGGCCGAACGTCTCGGTGCCATAGCAGGTCATCGCCGGCGTCACACCGCTCAGCACCGTCGGCTCGAAGAACAGTGGACCGAGGTCGGGACGGGCCCGGCCACCGGCGAGCACCGTCGCGCCCTTGGCGACCGCGTCCTCGACGTGCTCGGTGACCGTGGCCAGCTGGAGCTGCGAGATCAACGACCCCATGTCGGTGTCGAAGTCCCGGTCACCAGCGACCTTCATGCCCGACACCCGATGTAGGAACCGCTCGACGAACCGCTCGTAGATCTCGTCGGCGACGTACAGCCGCTCCATCGACACGCACAGCTGGCCGGCCGAGGAGAAGCAGCCGCGCACCGCACCCTCGGCCGCCCGGGAAAGCGACGCGTCGGCGCAGATGAGCATCGGGTTCTTCCCGCCGAGCTCCAGCGAAGCCCCGACCAACCGGGCGGCGGCCTGGGTCGCGACCGTACGCCCGGTCCGCGTCGAGCCGGTGAAGCACACGTAGTCGACGGCACCCACGAGCGCGGTCCCCACGACCGGCCCGGGACCGCAGACCGGCCTCCAGACGTCATCCGGCAGGCCGGCCTCCCGCAGCAGCTCGACGCCGACCAGCGCGCTCAACGCGGTCTGAGTGTCGGGCCTGTGCACCACGACGTTGCCGGCCAGCAGCGCCGGCAGGCCGTCGGAGATCCCCATCGTGAACGGGTAGTTCCACGGCGAGATGATGCCGACGACCCCCTTGGGCACCCGGTTGACCAGCACCTTGGTGAAACCGGGGAAGGCACCGATGCGCCGGTCGGGGCCGAGGTGGCGCGCGGCGGTGAGTCCGTAGTAGCGCGCGGTCATCGCGACGTGGGCGACCTCCTCGAAGGCGTGCTTACGGGCCTTCCCGCTCTCCTCCTGGATGAGGTCGAGGATGTCACTCTGCCGGTCCAGCACCAGGTCGTGGAAGTCGAGCAGGATGCGGGCTCGCTCCTCGAGGGCCGTCGTGGCCCAGGACGGCTGGGCGGCGCGCGCCTGGGCGACCACCTCCTCGACCTCGTCAGCTGTCGATACCGGGACCGCGGCGATGGTCTGGCCGGTGAACGGCGCGAACGTGTCCTGGGTGCGAGCGCTCGAGGAGGGCAGCTGCCCGACCAGCCGCTCGACGACCCGCGGGTCGTCGTCGAAGGCGGCGACACTCATCGCCCAAGCGTAGTGCGGACATGACCTGGGGTGGCCGGGCGTGAACCCGACCACCCCGCTGCCCTGGAGCCTTAGGAGACGTTGAGCGCCACGTCGTCGATCTTGAAGTCGGTGGCCAGGCTCGAGTCCTCGTTGCCGAGGAACTTGATGGTCACCGTCTTGCCCACGTAGCTGGACATGTTGAGCGACTTCGCCACCCACCCCGACGTCTTGCTGACGTTCGAGTAGGTAGCCAGCGTCGTCGTGACGCCGCCGGAGACCGCCTGCACCTTGAGCGTGTCGTAGGCGGTCGTACCTGTCTCCTGCGTCGTGATGTTGGTGTAGAAGGCCAACGTCGCTGCGGTCTTGCCGGCCGGGATGGTGACCGTCTGACTGACCTGCTCGGTGTGCGTGGTGCCGTAGCCCAGCAGCCACGCGTAGTAGGAGCCGCTGTGTGGGCCGCTCCAGTTGCTGATCGAGCCGGTGTCGCCGGTCCAGCTCGCGGCGCCGGACTCGAACCCGCCGTTGACCACGACGTTGCTGCCGCTCGGCGGCGGGGTGGTGCCGCACGAGGCCGACTGCGCGGGCACCGACACGGCCGACCAGGCGGTCTGCACCCCGGCGCACTGCGCCGAAGAGGCTCCGTAGAGGTCGGTCGCCGCACGGATCATCGCGTCGCGGGCCGTCTTGTACGTCGTGGTCGACGTCATGTAGGTGGTCAGCGCCCGGTACCAGATCTTGGCGGCGGCGTCGCGGCCGATACCGGAGAACGTGGTGCCGTTGCAGGACGTGCCGGTGTGGGTCAGGCCGCCGATCGTCTTGGTGCCCGTGCCCTCGGACAACAGGTAGAACAGGTGGTTGCCGACACCGGAGGAGTAGTGCACGTCGAGGTTGCCGACTCCGGAGTACCAGCAGTTGGCGCTCGAGCCGTCAGAGCTCGGGTTGTCCATCCGGCGCAGCGAGGTGCCGGTCTTCACGATCTTCTCGCCGATGTAGTAGTCGCCCGGATCGGACGCGTTGTTGGCGTAGAACTCGACCATGGTCCCGAAGACGTCCGATGTCGACTCGTTGAGCCCACCCGACTCACCGGAGTAGACCAGACCGGCGGTGTTGGAGGTGACCCCGTGCGTCATCTCGTGCCCGGCGACGTCCAGCGACACCAGCGGCTTGAGCGACGAGCCGTCGCCGTAGGTCATGCAGAAACAGCTGTCGTCCCAGAACGCGTTGTCGTAGTTGGTGCTGTAGTGAACCCGACTGTAGGCGCCGACGCCGTTGTTCTTGATCCCGGTCCGCCCGAGGACGTTCTTGTAGAAGTCCCAGGTCTCGGCCGCCCCGTAGGCCGCGTCGACAGCCGCCGACTGCGTGGAGGACGTGCTGCCGTTGCCCCAGACGTTGTCGGAGTCGGTGAACAGCGTCCCGGTGCCCGACGTGCCACCGTTGAGGTTGTAGGTCTTGTGGCCGCCGCGGGTCTGGTCGTAGAGCTGGTAGGTGGAGCCGGACAGGGTCGTCTGCAGGCTCACCGTGCCCGAGTAGAGGGAGTGGCCGGTGCCGTCGGCGGTGTAGACGAACGGCTGGGAGCCGAGCACCTTGCCGGTGGCGGCGTCGGTGTAGACTAGCTCGTCGATCGGGGTGCCGTCGGAGTCGGTGCCGCGGACCCGCGTCTGCCAGGCCAGCGTGGGCTTGGTGTGCACCGCCCAGATCGCCCGGGAGCTCCCTGCTGCGCGGCCGCCCTGCGACCGGGCGGCGGTGTGCGCGGCACTGTCGGCCGAACGCTGCGGTGTCAGGGAACCGACGGCGACCGGGCCGCGGTGCGCCCAGTCGGTGCTCTCGATCGCGCCAGCGGGGCTGGAGTGGACCACCAGGTCGCCCCCGACGACCGGCAGGCCGCGGTACGTCCGGTTGTAGCGCACGTGCGTGGTGCCGTCCGCGTCGCGGATCACGTCCTTGACCTGCAGGCCCTGGTTGCTCGGCAAGCCGAGCGAGCGGCGGACCGCGTCGGCGCGGGTCCGCGCCTGCTGCAGCGCCGCGGCGCGCTGCGCCGGGCCGAAGCCCTGGTTGCCGGAGTGCTTACTGGTGAGGGAGACGGTGGGGGTGGCGGCGGCCGAACCGCTGGCCGGCGTCATGGCTACGCCTACGGCGACCACGGTTCCGGCCACCAGCGCTGCACGGGTGTGCTTCATCTCGAGGGTGCCCCTTCTAGGCTGACGAGCCGGCTGTCGGACCGGCATCAGTGCGGCAGTCAGGGATCCCCGTCACTGCTGAGTTAGTGAGCGTTCACCCCTGGCCGCGGTGCGAAATCTGTACCTCCCAAAGGGGTTCGTCAAGACTTCGCTCGATGTTTATCTTGCGCGCACGATGGGTATTGCCGGTCCTTGGACCAGGCAAAAAGTGGGTCGCCGGCCTCAGGCGACCTTGAACGGCGTCCGGATGCCGTCACCGGTCATCCCGGGCTTGCACGCCGCCTCGTAGGTCCCTGCGTCGAGGGTCACGTCGAACTTCTGGGTGATGCCGGGTCCGACGTTCTCCACCTCACCCATGACCCGGTCGCCGCCGCCATAGACGTACAGCTCGGTCACCGACGCGCCCTTGTTGGTGACCTCGAACGTGAACGAACCAGCGCTCAGCGAGGTGTCCGACAGCTCGCACGAGGTGTCGGTAGCGGTCACCGTCACCGTGGTCCCGTCGGTGCTGGTGTCGTTGCTGCAGGCGCTGAACAGGGCGAGCGCCGCAAACACGGTGCTGGTAGCGACGAAGGGGCGCTGGGCAGTACGCATGACGACGTTCCGTTCGTTAGTTTGGGTAGGCTGCCCTAACCTACGACACGTTCCCGCCGTCCGGCTACCTCACTGCACTACTACCTCGACCCGCTGGAACTCCTTGAGGTCGGTGTAGCCGGTGGTCGCCATCGCCCGACGCAGCGCACCGATCAGGTTCATGGTGCCGTCGGCCACCGCAGAGGGGCCGAACAGCACCTGGTCGAGCGTGCCAACCGTGCCGATATCGACCCGCTCGCCCCGCGGGAGGTCTCGGTGCCAGGCCTCGGCGCCCCAGTGGAAACCGCGCCCCGGCGCCTCCTCGGCCCGCGCGAACGGCGACCCGACCATCAGAGCGTCGGCTCCGCAGGCGAAGGCCTTCGCGACGTCGCCGCTGCGGCCGACCGAGCCGTCGGCGATGACGTGCACATACCGCCCACCGGACTCGTCGAGGTAGTCGCGTCGCGCGGCTGCCACGTCGGCGACGGCGGTGGCCATCGGGACCGCGACCCCGAGGACGGTGCGCGTGGTGTGCGCGGCACCGCCGCCGAAGCCGACGAGCACCCCGGCGGCGCCGGTACGCATCAGGTGCAGGGCGGCCTGGTGGGTCGCGCACCCACCGACGATCACCGGCACGTCGAGCTCGTAGATGAACTCCTTGAGGTTCAGCGGTTCCCGCTGCCCGGACACGTGCTCGGCAGACACCGTGGTCCCCCGGATCACGAAGATGTCGACGCCGGCGTCCACCACCGTCTTGGCGAACTGCTTGGTCCGCTGCGGAGACAACGCACCGGCGACGGTGACACCGGCGTCGCGGATCAACTGCAGCCGCTCGCTGATCAGGTCGCCCCGAACCGGGGAGGCATAGATGGCCTGCAGGCGCGCGGTCGCGTCCGGCCCGCTCAGCTGAGCGCACTCCTCGAGCAGCGGGGCGGGGTCGTCGTAGCGGGTCCACAGACCTTCCAGGTCGAGAACCCCGAGCCCCCCCTGCTTGCCGAGTGCGATCGCCGTCTCTGGAGACATGACCGAGTCCATGGGCGCTGCGACGACCGGGATCTCGAAGCGGTAGGCGTCGATCTGCCAGGCGACCGAGACCTCCTCCGGGTCACGGGTGCGCCGGCTCGGCACTATCGCTATGTCGTCGAAGGAGTAGGCCCGGCGGCCGCGCTTGGCTCGTCCGATCTCGATGTCCATGGCTCAGCGGGCCGGGTAGTTGGGCGCCTCGACGGTCATCGCGATGTCGTGGGGGTGGCTCTCCTTGAGACCGGCGGAGGTGATCCGGACGAACCGGCCGCGCTCCTTCAGCTCCGGGATCGTCCGGGCGCCGACGTAGAACATCGACTGGTGCAGGCCGCCGGTGAGCTGGGAGGCGACGGCGGCCAGCGGACCACGGTAGGGAACCTGCCCCTCGATGCCCTCGGGCACTATCTTGTCGTCGCTGGGCACATCGGCCTGGAAGTAGCGGTCCCTGGAGAACGACCCCTTGCCGCGCGAGGCCATCGCACCCATGGAGCCCATGCCGCGATAGCTCTTGAACTGCTTGCCGTTGACGAAGACCAGGTCGCCAGGGGCCTCGTCGCAGCCGGCGAGCAGCGAGCCGAGCATCACCGTGTCGGCCCCGGCGGCCAGCGCCTTGGCGATGTCCCCGGAGTGCTGCAGCCCGCCGTCGCCGATCACCGGCACCCCGGCCGGGCCGGCAGCCAGCGCGGCCTCGTGGATGGCGGTGACCTGCGGGACGCCCACGCCGGCGACCACCCGGGTGGTGCAGATGGAGCCCGGTCCCACTCCGACCTTGACGGCGTCGACACCGGCGTCGACGAGCGCCTGAGCGCCGGCCCGAGTGGCGACGTTGCCGCCGACCACCTGCACGTGCCGGGTCGCGCTGTCGGTCTTGAGGCGGCGCACCATGTCGAGCAACAGCCGCGCATGCCCGTTGGCCGTGTCGGCGACCAGCACGTCGACACCCGCATCGACCAGCGCGGTCGCCCGGTCCCACGCGTCACCGAAGAAGCCGAGCGCGGCACCGACCAGCAGTCGTCCCTCGGCGTCCTTGGTCGCGTGTGGGTACTGCTCAGACTTCACGAAGTCCTTGACCGTGATCAGGCCGGTGAGGCGGCCCTCGTCGTCGACCAGCGGCAGCTTCTCGACCTTGTGCTTGCTCAGCAGGGCCGCCGCGTCGTCGCTGGTGATGCCGGCCAGGCCGGTGACCAGGGGCATGGCGGTCATGACCTCGCGTACGCGCCGGTCCCGCCACTCGCGGACCGGGATGAAGCGCAGGTCCCGGTTGGTGATGATGCCCAGCAGCACCTGGTCGGCATCGATGACCGGCAGCCCGGAGACGCGGTAGCGCCCGCAGAGCTCGTCGAGCTCCTCGAGCGTCGCATCCGGCCCGATCGTGACCGGGTTGGTGATCATCCCCGACTCCGACCGCTTGACCAGGTCCACCTGGCCGGCCTGGTCCTCGATCGACAGGTTGCGGTGCAGCACGCCCATGCCGCCTTGCCGGGCCATCGCAATCGCCATCCGGGCCTCGGTCACCGTGTCCATGGCCGAGGAGACCAGCGGGATGGCCACGTCGATCTCGCGGGTCAGCCGAGCCGTGGTGTCCACCTCGCTCGGCAGGACGTCTGTCTCGCCGGGCAGCAGCAGCACGTCGTCGAAGGTGAGCCCGAGCGGACGGAACATTTCGGGTACGTCTGCCGGGGTCTGCTCCATGCCTTCCGATGCTAGTGGGCCGACGAAGCAGCCAACGTCTTCATTGCCACAACGAACTCGTCACAGCCCTCAAGCCGCAACCTGGCCGGCGAAGATCTGGGCCTGCTGCATGACCAGAAGCACCGCTGCCTCTTGCCGGTCAGGGGGATAGCGGTACTTGGCGAGCAGCCGGCGGACGTGGCGACGCAACGAGGCGCGGACCTGCTCCTTCTTGTCCCAGTCGACGGTGGCGTTACGCCGCACGATCGCGACGAGCTCCTGGGCGATGAGCTTGAGCGTGTCGTCTCCGATCTCGAGGATGGCGGCGTCGTTCTGGCAGACAGCGTCGTAGAACGCGAGCTCGTCGGCGCGCAGCCCCAGCTGGGCGCCGCGGTCGTGCTCGGCCCGCATCTGCTTGGCCAGGTCCACGAGTGAGGCGATCACGTCGGCGGCGTCCAGTGACCGGTTCGTGTACGAACGCATGGCTCGTTCGAGCATCTCGGAGAACTTCCGCTCGGCGATGACATTGCGGGTGGCTAGTGCCTTCAGCTCGGTGTTGAGGAGCCGCTTGAGCAGCTCGATCTGGAGATTGGGGCGGGGGTTGGTGCCCAGCCGGTGCGCAAGGTCGTCGTCGATGATGCTGATGTCGGGCTTGTCAATACCTGCGGCCGCGTAGATGTCGACGACGCCGCCGGCCGCGAGCGCGTCGGAGACAACTTGGCGGACCGCGGTCTCCAGCTCCACGTCGTCGGCCACGCCTGGCGTCGAGTCGCTGCGGGTCCGGCGCAGCTCCACGGCGACGGCTTGGAAGAACGCCAGGTCGTCGCGGAACCGCAACGCCTCCGGCGACGAGACGGCCAGCGTGAACGCCTGCCCGGCCACTCGTACGTGCTGCAGGAAACGGTCTGGCAGGTCCATTAGAGCCGCACTCAGCAGATGCTCGAGGGCAGCCATGATGGCCTCGACCTTGGCTCGGTCCGCACCCGAGTCGAGCGCCTCTCGCCACGGGCACCCGTAGAGCAGCTCCCCTAGGATCTCGACCTTCTCCTCCAGCAGCCCCAGCGCCTCCTCGACCGGGGCGCCGACCTCCTGCCGCGCCCGGTCTCGGTCGGTGTAGTCGGCGAGTGCCGCCTGCAGGGACTCGGCGATCCCGATGTAGTCCACGACGAGGCCTCCTGGCTTGTCGCGGAAGGTCCGGTTGACCCGCGCGATAGCCTGCATCAGTCCGGCGCCGCGCATCGGCTTGTCGACGTACATGGTGTGCATCGACGGGGAGTCGAAGCCGGTCAGCCACATGTCCCGCACGATCACGAGTTCGAGCGGGTCGTCGGGATCCTTGGCCCGTGCCTTCAGCGCAGCCGATGCCTGCTTGCTGCGCACGTGCCGCGCCAGCTCGGGACCGTCGGCGGCGGAGCCGGTCACGACGACTTTGACCGTGCCCTGGGTGTCGTCGTCGCTGTGCCAATCAGGTCGAAGCCGCACGATCGCGGCGTAAAGGTCAGCACAGATCCGCCGGGACATGCACACAACCATCGCTTTGCCGGTGAGCGCGGACCGGCGGGCCTCCCAGTGCGAGACGATGTCGGCGGCGACCTGGTCGATCCGCTTGGACGCGCCGACGATCGCCTCCACCCGCGCCCATCGCGTCTTCAGCCGCTCGCGGGCGTCGCTCTCCGTGAGTTCGGTGACTTCCTCGAAACCGGCGTCGAGCACGCCGCGGGCCTCGTCGGGCAGCTCCACCTTCGCCAGGCGCGCCTCGTAGTAGACCCGTACGGTCGCACCGTCCTCAACCGCCTGGGTCAAGTCGTAGACGTCGATGTATTCACCGAAGATCGCCCGGGTGTTGCGGTCCGCTGCCTCGATCGGGGTGCCCGTGAAGCCGATGAACGCCGCGTTCGGCAGACCGTCGCGCAGGTTGCGAGCCAGCCCGTCGATGAGGTCGTACTGAGTGCGGTGCGCCTCGTCGGCGACCACGACGATGTTGCGACGGTCCGACAGCAGCGGGAACCCGCGGCCGGCTTCGCGGTCCTCCTTGCTCAGCCCGAACTTCTGCATGGTGGAGAACACGATCCCGCCGGACGCCTTCGACGCCAGCAGCGTCCGCAGGTGCTCGCGGCTGACGGCTTGTGCGGGGACTTCGGGCAGGGTACGGGCCGGGGCGAACACCTCGTCGTAAAGCTGGTCGTCGAGGTCGTTGCGGTCGGTCAGCAGCACGATCGTCGGATTCACCATGGCTGGGTGCCGCATCACCTTCCCGGCGTAGAACAGCATCTCGA
>JBBSGC010000068.1:0-10505 GCA_038254525.1 Propionibacteriales bacterium
CGGAGAAGCCCTTGAAGGTGCCTCTGCTGGGTTGCGTCACCACTACCTGCTGTGCGGGGAACACCGCGCCGCTGCCCACTGGGACGTCGGAGGTGCCGCCCAGCACAGTCGGGGTGCCGGCACCGGCGTTGCCCTCCCCGGAGGTGCCGCCGCCTGTGCCACCACCGCCCCGGTTCCCGCCCGACGCGGCGCCCCCTCGGACCCGGCTCGACCGCGCGCCGGGGGCGCCGGCCGCTCCGGACGGCGTCGAGGAACCGCAGCCGCTGACCAGCGCGGTGGCGATGCCTGCACCGCCCACCGCGACGCCACGCAGGACCGTGCGTCGGTCGACGGCTGCGGCTGCGGCCGACCGAGGCGCCGAGGACTCGCGCTCCTCGGACGTGAAGTCGGACATCGCAAACCCTCTCGTCGAACCGGGCCGATCGCCGGCGGTGCTCGAAAGTGTGACCGACCGGCATGAGAGTTCAATGAGACGGACCAGCGACGACCGGCAAGACTTGGCCACGACGCGGGCCGCTGACCCAGCGCCGCGCCGGGGTCAACCCGAGGCGCGCACTCGTCGGCGCGCGACCGTCGGCGTCGCGCTTCGCCGCCGGCGCTCCGGTGCGGAGTCCGGCAACGTCCGGCGCCCCTCGAGGACCGGCGCCAGGAAGCGCCCGGTGTGGCTCGCGGCGAACCGCGCCACCTCCTCGGGAGTTCCCTCGACGACCACCTCACCGCCTCCCGACCCACCCTCGGGACCCATGTCGATGATCCAGTCGGCGGTCTTGATCACGTCGAGGTTGTGCTCGATCACGACCACGGTGTTGCCGGCGTCGACCAGGCGGCCCAGCACCCCGAGCAGCTTGCGGATGTCCTCGAAGTGCAGTCCCGTGGTGGGCTCGTCGAGCACGTACAGCGTCCGTCCGGATGACCGCTTCTGCAGCTCCGAGGCGAGCTTGACCCGCTGCGCCTCACCTCCGGACAGCGTGGGCGCCGGCTGGCCGAGCCGGACATAGCCGAGTCCGACGTCGCACAGCGTGCGCAGATGCCGGCTGATCGCCGGGATCGCCGCGAAGAACTCGACAGCCTCCTCGATCGGCATATCGAGGATCTCCGCTATCGACCTGCCCTTGTAGTGCACCTCGAGCGTCTCCCGGTTGTAGCGGGCGCCATGGCACACCTCGCAGGGGACGTAGACGTCGGGGAGGAAGTTCATCTCGATCTTCAAGGTGCCGTCGCCGGAGCAGGCCTCGCAACGGCCGCCCTTGACGTTGAAGGAGAACCGGCCCTGGAGGTAGCCACGGACCTTGGCCTCGGGGGTCTGGGCGAACAGCCGGCGCACATGGTCGAAGACCCCGGTGTACGTAGCCGGGTTGGACCGCGGAGTACGCCCGATCGGCGACTGGTCGACGTGGATCACCTTGTCGATCGCCTCGACGCCGGTGACCGTGCGGTGCCGGCCAGGGTTCTCGCGCGCGTTGTAGATCCGCTTCGCGAGCGCGGTGTAGAGGATGTCGTTGACCAGCGTCGACTTGCCCGAGCCCGAGACGCCGGTCACCGCGATCAGGGTCCCCAGCGGGAAGGAGACATCGATCCCGCGCAGGTTGTTCTCGCGGGCATCCTTCACGACCAGCTCGCGACCGGGAGTACGCGGGCGGCGCTGCGGCGGGGTCGGGATCGCCAGGCGGCCGGACAGGTAGGCGCCGGTCAACGAGTCGGGGTGGGTGTAGAGGTCCGCGACCGAACCGGAGTGGACCACCTGTCCCCCGTGCTCGCCGGCGCCCGGACCGATGTCGACGACCCAGTCAGCGGTGCGGATGGTGTCCTCGTCGTGCTCGACGATGATCAACGTGTTGCCCAGGTCGCGCAGGCGCACCAGCGTCTCGATCAACCGATGGTTGTCCCGTTGGTGCAGGCCGATCGAAGGCTCGTCGAGGACGTAGAGCACGCCGACCAGTCCCGCGCCGATCTGGGTCGCCAGCCTGATCCGCTGCGCCTCTCCGCCGGACAGCGAGCCGGAGGGCCGGTTGAGCGACAGGTAGTCGAGGCCCACGTCGAGCAGGAAGCGCAGCCGCTCGTGGATCTCCTTGAGCACGCGCTCGGCGATCTGCTTCTCCCGCGGCGACATGTCGAGCTCAGCGAGATAGGCCGCAGCCTCGCCGATCGGGAGCGCGGTGACCTGCGCGATGTTCTTCTCCCCGCCGGTGATCGACTCGACCGTGACGCCCAGGGAGATCGGTTTGAGCCGGGTGCCACCGCAGGCGGGACAGTCCACCTCGCGCATGAAGCCCTCGAAGCGCTCGCGGCTGGTGTCGGACTCGGCCTCGGAGTGCCGTCGGGTGATGTAGGGGACCACGCCCTCGAACGTCGTCCAGTAGGAGCGCTCGCGACCGTAGCGGTTCTTGTAGCGCACGTGCACCTGCTGCTCATGACCTTGCAGCAGCGCGGTCCGCACGCGCTCGGGCAGCTTTGCGAACGGCGTCGCGGTCGAGAATCCGAGCTCGTCGGCAAGCGCCTCGAGCAGCCTGCCGAAGTAGTCGGCGACGTGCGCGGCCGACCACGGCGTGATGGCACCTTGGCCGACCGACCGGTCGGGGTCGGGGACGATCAGCTCCGGGTCGACCTCCATCCTGGTGCCCAGCCCGTGGCAGTCGGGGCAGGCGCCGAAGGGTGAGTTGAAGGAGAACGAGCGCGGCTCCAGCTCGTCGGTGTCGAGGTCGTGGTCGTTCGGGCAGGCCAGATGCTCGCTGAAGCGCAGCTCGCGGTGTGGATGGTCACCCGGGAGGTCGACGAGGTCCAGGACGACGAGTCCACCGGCCAGGCCCAGCGCGGTCTCTACGGAGTCGGTGAGCCGGCGCTTGGCCGAAGGCTTGACCGAGAGCCGGTCGATCACGGCCTCGATCGTGTGCTTCTGCTGCTTGTTGAGCGCGGGCGGCTCGGCGAGCGGGCAGATGGTGCCGTCGACCCGCACCCGGCTGTAGCCCTGTGTCTGCAGCTGGCGGAACAGGTCGGTGTACTCGCCCTTGCGGCCACGGATGATCGGTGCCAGGACCTGGAACCGGGTGCCCTGCTCGAGATCGAGGACGCGGTCGACGATCTGCTGCGGCGTCTGTCGGGAGATCGGCTCACCGCACATGGGGCAGTGCGGCCGGCCCGCGCGGGCGAACAGCAGCCGCAGGTAGTCGTAGACCTCGGTGATCGTGCCCACTGTCGAGCGCGGGTTGCGGGACGTGGACTTCTGGTCGATGGAGACGGCCGGCGACAACCCCTCGATGAAGTCGACGTCGGGCTTGTCCATCTGCCCGAGGAACTGGCGCGCATAGGCAGACAGCGACTCGACGTAGCGCCGCTGACCCTCGGCGAAGATCGTATCGAACGCGAGGCTGGACTTGCCCGACCCGGACAACCCGGTGAAGACGACGAGGGCGTCGCGCGGCAGGTCGAGCGAGACGTCCTTGAGGTTGTGCTCGCGTGCGCCGCGCACGATGAGGCGGTCGGCCACCGGGGCTGCACTCCAGGTCGTCGCAGGGGCGTCGATGGACAGGTCTGTCGGTGCTCCCGTCATGCTAACGACGGGGTCCGACAATGGCTTCCCCGCTGCCTTCCGCACGGGCTCGCCGACGGCGCCCGCAGCGTACGGTGAGCAGCATGTCGCAGACCTCCCTCGGGCACTCGGTCGACCCGTACCCCCTGCTCGAGGTGCTCGGTCCGGCGACCTCACGGTTGCTGCAAGCCGTCCGCGGACTGTCCGATGCGGACCTGCGGCACACCTCCCGGCTGCCCGGCTGGACGCGGGGGCACGTGCTGAGCCACCTCGCCCGCAACGCCGACGCGCTGGTCAACCTGTACGTGAGCGCCGCGACCGGTGAGGAGCGGCCGATGTATGCCTCACCGCAGCGCCGCAACGCCGACATCGACGAAGGGGCCGGCCGCTCGCTCGGCGAGCTGCTCGACGACCTCGCGGAGTCGCACGACCGGATGACGGCGGCCGCAGCCCGAGTCCACCACTCCGACTGGTCCACGGTCGTGCGGCCCGGCGGCCAGCGAGCTCCGATGGCCGCCGCCGTGATCCCCCTGCTGCGGCTCGCCGAGGTCGAGATCCACCACGTCGACCTGGACATCGCCTACCGTCCGGCCGACTGGTCGGGTCCCTGGCTCGAGATCTTTCTCCCCCAGGCCGCGAGCGGGTTGTCCGCCCGCGCCGGCCAGGCGGTCCGACTGGTGGCCACCGACACCGGGTCGGTGGTCGACGGCGGTGCGGGACCCGCGACCGAGGGCAGTGCCGACGGCGGCGGCAGCGGAGTGGCCGACCGCGCGGAGCCGACGCTCGTGACGGGCACCTCCGCGGAGCTGCTCGCCTGGATCACCGGGCGCAGCGGCGGCTCCGTCCTCGACCTGCGACCCGGTGACCGGCTGCCGTCCCTGCCGAGCTGGCGTTGAGCCCTCCACCGCAGCGCTGCTCTACGGTGGTCGCACCCGAGCAAGGAGCCCCACGATGACGTACTCCGGCCACACCTCCGTCGGTGGAGTTCCGCAGGTGCGGGAGCTGGCCGACCTCATCATCACCAAGATCGCCGTCGGCCCGATGGACAACAACTCCTACCTGCTGCGCTGTCGCAGCGCCGACGACCAGGTGCTGATCGACGCCGCGAACGACGCCGACACCCTGCTGCATGCGGTCGGCCGTGACGGGCTGACCCGGGTAGTGACGACGCATTCGCACGGCGACCACTGGCAGGCGCTCGAAGCGGTCGTCGACGCGACGACAGCCGTCACCGTGGCGGGCGCGGCGGATGCTGCTGGGCTACCCGTCCCGGTCGAGCAGCCGGTGAACGACGGTGACGTCGTCTTTGTCGGCAGCTGTGAGCTTCGGGTCGTCCACCTGGCCGGTCACACGCCCGGCTCCATCGCGCTCGTCTTCGACGACCCCGAAGGACACCCGCACGTCTTCACCGGCGACAGCCTCTTTCCCGGTGGCGTCGGTCGCACCACATCAACGGCCGACTTCGACTCCCTCATCGGCGACGTCAGCGCCAAGCTGTTCGACCGGCTGCCCGACGAGACCTGGGTCTATCCGGGCCACGGCGACGACACCACGCTGGGCGCGGAGCGCCCACACCTGGCCGAATGGCGCGCCCGGGGCTGGTAGTGACCAGGGGAGCGCAGCTCGCTCCTAGGATGGGCCGGTGCCTGGCGGATCTGCGATCGAGGAGCTGGCCGCTCGCCACAACGCACTCATCTCGGTATGGATGGGGAGCCTTGACGGGCGGATCGGTCTTAGTCGCGATGCCGACGTGGTGCACCCGGCCGCGAGCACCATGAAGCTGCCGTTGCTCGTCGCTTTGTACCGGGCACATGACGAAGGACGGCTGGATCTCGACACCGAGGTGCGCGTACGCGCGGTGCTGCCATCGGTGGTCGAGGGCGCGACCTACGAGACCACTCAGGACTACGACAACGACGACGAACCCTGGTCGCGCCTCGGCGGCACCGCATCGCTGCGCTGGCTCGGCCGACGGGCGATCGTCCGGTCGAGCAACCTGGCGACGAACCTGCTGATCGACGCAGTCGGGATCGCCGCGGTGAACGCCGTATACGACAACGCCGGCGCCTCGGCGTCGCGGCTGCGACGCGGCATCCAGGACGAGCCGGCCGGGCTGCTCGGCTTGTCCAACACCGCCACCGCCGCCGACCTCGCGGCGGTGCTCCTCGGCGTGGCCAGGGGGCAGCTGGCGAGCACGTCGGCCTGCGGCGAGGTCGAGTCGGTGCTGGCCGCGTGCCAGCACGACGACGCTCTCGCGGCCGGTCTTCCGGCGGGCACCTATCTCGCGCACAAGACCGGCTGGATAGCCGACGTCTGCCACGACGTCGGCATCGTGCGGCCACGCGACGCGTCGCCCTTCGTGCTGGCGGTGCTCACCTCGGCGGCGCTCGACGAGGACGCCGGCCATCGGCTGGTCGCCGACGTCGCCCGTGCCTGCTGGGCCGTTCGATGATGGAGAACTCGGTCGGGGGCGGGGCCGGGAGTGCGGCGGCCGTCCGGGTGCCCGTAGCGACGCTGTGGACGGGACCGGATGCTCCGCGTCCTCAAGATGCGCCGGCGGTCGCCGAGCTGCCGGACATGGCGGCCTGGACCCGGGCCATGGCTGCCTCGGACCGGCTGGGACTGCACGGGCGGACGCTCACCCAGGCGCTGCTCGGCGAGCCGGTGGAGATCATCGAGGAACGTGGCGACTGGGCCCGCGTCGTGCTGCCCTGGCAGCCGTCGTCGCAGGACGCGCGTGGCTATCCCGGCTGGTTGCGGCGAGCACACCTGGACACAGCGGGCCAGAGCAAGGATGCCCAGGTGGTGGTCGTCACCGAGCCCACGGCAACCGCACAGACCGCCACCGGCGGGCTGCAGGTCTCCTACGGCACCTGCCTGACGCTGCTGGACGACTCGACCGACTGCGTCGTCGTCTCGCTGCCCGGCGGTCGCGGCGCGCGACTCGACCGTGCCTGCGTGCGACCTTGGGTCGCCGAGCCGCTGACCGGCGAAACCCTGGTGAGGTCGGGCCGGCGGTTCCTCGGGCTGCTCTATCTGTGGGGCGGATCCAGCGGCTGGGGGCTGGACTGCTCAGGCTTCGTCCACCTGGTCAACCGCAGGCACGGGCGGCGGGTGCCGCGAGACGCCGCCGACCAACAAGAAGCCGCGCGGCCCGTGGCGCTGGACGCGGCGGGGCCCGGCGACCACTACTTCTTCGCCACGCCGGGCGCTCCGGTCCATCATGTCGGGTTCGTGACCAACCAGCCCGGCGCCCCGGAGCGTACGATGCTGCACGCTCCCGAGGTCGGTGTCAGCATCGTTGACGAACCGTTGGCTCTGAGTCGCCGGACGACGCTGGTCACCGCCGGCTCGCTCCGGGACGAAGCGAGCCGGCCCTGACGACAGCGGCGGCGGGTCAGCCCAGCCCGAGCTTGCGTGAGCAGACCGGCCAGGCTCCCCAGCCCTGACTGCGGCGGACCTTCTCGGCGATCTTGATCTGCTCGGCCTTGGTGGCCCGGGACGCGATGCGGGCGAACTTGCGTCCGCCGTAGCCGACCCACGTCGGCCCGGAGAACTGCACACCTCCGTAGTAGCCGTTGCCGGTGTTGATGTGCCAGCGGCCGCTGGACTCACACTGGGCCAGCCGGTTCCAGGTCCGCAGGGTGGCGGCGTCGGCGCTGCCGGCGCCAACGGTCACCGGGACCAGCGCCGCGGAGACGGTGATAGCGGCGGTGACCAGGCCGCGGACGACCAATGAGCGCGAACGCACAGGGGCATAGGACATGACAGATCCCTTCCTGCCGCCTGTGAGGTGAGCTGTCGGGTTCGGGCTGGAAGGTGCCCGGCCGCTTGCGCGGCTTCACCCCTAGGAGGTCCGTCCGATGTGCCGGACGGCTCTCCGTGGTGGTTCCCCCACTTCCGCTCCAGTGCACGAAGCCGTGCGATGTCGTCTGGGCGAGCGGAACTCGGCGTACCCAATGGGTTGTGGTGTGCGCACACCGTACGTCAGGACCGCCGCCAAGCCAAGGCCAGGCAGCGACGAGCTCGGTCCGGACCCGATGGTCACCGGTCGGGAGAGCCGCCGTCGCCGATCTCACGCACCGCCTCGGGGTCACGGCGGGCTTTCCAGATGCTTGCCGCAGCGGTGACCGCGAGCGTCGCCACGATGAAGATGAGACTGAGCCACGTGGGGATCTCCGGCACCCCCACGTGCTCGCCGCTGTTGATGAACGACAGCTCGTTGGTGTGCAAGGCGTGCAGCACCAGCTTGACGCCGATGAAGGCCAGCACCACCGACAGACCGATGGACAGGTAGACCAGCCGGTTGAGCAGGCTGCCGAGCAGGAAGTACAGCTGGCGCAGTCCCATCAGGGCGAAGATGTTCGCCGTGAGCACCAGGTACGGCTCCTGGGTCAGCCCGTAGATGGCGGGGATGGAGTCCAGCGCGAACAAGATGTCGGTCGACCCCAGGGCGACCACGACGATCGCCATCGGCGTGATCAGCCGTCGGCCCTCGTGCTTCACGGTGAGCTTGACGCCGTTGTACTCGTCGGTGGCCGGCAGCCTGCGCTTGACCAGCGCGATGACCCGGTTCTCGGAGTAGTCGCTGTCGTCGTCCTCCCCGTGCCTGAGCAGCGTCCACGCCGTGTAAACCAAGAAGGCGCCGAAGATGTAGAAAATCCAGGAGATCTGCTGGATCGCCACCGCCCCCACGGCGATGAAGGCGCCGCGCAGCACCAAGGCCAAGATGATGCCGATCAGCAGAGCTTCCTGCTGGTACTTCCGGGGCACCGCGAAGCGGCTCAAGATGATGATGAAGACGAACAGGTTGTCGACCGACAGGCTGTACTCGGTCAGGTAACCCGCGAAGAACTCACCGGCGTAGCGGCTGCCGTAGTCGAACCAGATCCATAGCCCGAAGACGATTGCCAGCGAGGTGTAGATGCCGATCGCGATCCCGCACTCGCGCATCGAGGGCTCATGCGGGCGGCGCCCGATGATGAACACATCAAAAGCCAGCACGGCGATCGTGACGCCGATCGTGACCCACCACGCGAGCGGGGAGACGACCATGGGGATGCACTTCCTCCGGTAGACGGCACAGGGTCTCCGGAGGTCTCTTCCACCGCGGCCGCAGATCCGCGCGGGCAGCCGGTGCCGCCGGGTGAGCGGTCACCGACCGGGCACCGTGATGACGACGTCACCGCGAAGGAATACTCCCCTCCTGCGCGCAGTCTCCCAGCCAGCAGCCGGCAATGCCAGTCGATGCCGCGGCCCGGGCTCCGGGTGCCTCACCGCTGGGCTACCCGGCGGCGCGACGACGTACCGTCGCTCCATGACACTGCGTCCGTCGGCCGCCGCCCGGCACGTGCCAGGGGTCCGTCCCGTTGCGCCGACGGTGCTCGAGATCGACCTGTCGCGCGGTCTGGTGGACGGCACGCCGGGCGACCCCCTTTCCGGTCTGCGCACGCGCCACACCCCGCGGATCGGCGACGTGCTCGGCGGGCTGCGGCGGGCCGTCGGCGACGACTCCGTGGCGGCTGTGCTGCTCCTGCTGGGTGGGCCGGTGACGGCCGCCAGGGCCGACGAGCTGGGGTTGGCGCTGGAGGCCGTCTCCGCCGCCGGCAAGCTCACTGTCGCCTTCGCCGAGTCGTTCGGCGAGGGCGGCGCGGGGACCGTCTCCTACGGGCTGGCGGCGCACTGCGATGTCGTGTGGATGCAGCCCTCGGGTTCCGTCGGGCTAACCGGCGTCGCGGTGACCGTCACCCTTCTGCGTGGCAGCCTGGACAAGATCGGGGCCGAGCCCCAGTTCGGTCAGCGGCACGAGTTCAAGACAGCTGCCAACACGTTCGCGGCCGAGGACGTGACCGCTCCGCAGCGGGAGATGACGCAGCGGCTCGCCGACTCGGTGCTGGAGGAGGTGACCGAAACGGTCACCCGCCGGCGACGACTGGACGCAACGCGGGTGGCCGGCGCAGTGCAGGCCGCACCGCTGAGCGCCGCCCAGGCGTTGGAGCATGGACTGGTCGACCGGCTCGGATACCGCGACGAGGTCTACGCAGCGGTGCGCCGCCAGGTCGGGACCGACGGCCAGGTCCGGCTACGGTTCGCGCACCGGTACGCACAGCGTTCGAGCGGCCGGGTCGAGCGGCTGCGCCGCCACCGCGACCCGGTGGTCGCCGTCGTCGAGGTGCATGGGCAGATCGTCTCCGGGCGGAGCCGGGCCGGCGGACTGGGCGGTCCGGCCGCCGGGTCGGACAGCGTGGTGGCCGCGCTGCGGGCCGCCCAGGATGACCAGCACGTGAAGGCCGTGGTGCTGCACGTCGACTCCCCCGGTGGCTCCTACGTCGCCTCTGACGCCATTCGCCACGCGGTGATCACCAACCAGCAGTCGGGACGTCCGGTCGTGGCGTCGATGGCTTCGGTGGCCGCCTCCGGAGGCTACTTCGTGTCGATGGCAGCCGACCGCGTCGTCGCGCTCCCGACCACGCTCACCGGCTCCATCGGTGTGCTGGCCGGGAAGCTTGTCCTGCGCCGGTCCTTCGAGCGGATCGGGCTGCTCCGCGAGGCCATGGCGGCGGGACCGGACGCCACCATGTTCTCCACCCTCGAACCGTTCACCGACACCCAGTGGGCCAAGCTGGACGCCTGGCTGGACGAGGTCTACGCCGACTTCACCGCCAAGGCGGCCGCCGACCGATCCATGCCGTACGCGGAGCTCGAGCCACTCGCCCGGGGACGGGTGTGGACCGGCGCCGACGCGCTGCGCCGCGGCCTGGTCGACGAGTTGGGCGGCCGACAGCGCGCCGTGCAGCTGGCCTGCGACCTGGCGGCGCTCGACCGGGACCGGGTGCGGCTGGTCAAGACTCCCCGGATGTCGCGCTTGGAGCGGCTGCGCCCGGCGGAGTCGACCCAGTCCGCGGCTGCTGCCGCGGTGCCGCTCCCGCTCAACGCAGAGGCGCTGCTGGGTTCGCTGACGGGGGCGTTGGGCCTGCCC
>JBBSGC010000069.1:0-10355 GCA_038254525.1 Propionibacteriales bacterium
GCCAGCAGGGCGGCGAGCTGGTCCTCCTGGTCGGCGGCGGTCACGAAGAGCAGCTCGTCGCCGGCTTCCAGGGACCGGTCCCCGTCGGGAGTGTTGATGCCGCCGTCGCGCAGAATGGCCACCAGGGCTACGTCGCCCGGCCATGGAACCTCCGCAACGCGAATCCCGATGTAGGGGGAGTCCTGCGGGAGCGTCAGCTCGACGAGGTTGGCGTCACTCTGCCGGAAGGTGAACAGGCGTACCAGGTCGCCGACCGAGACCGCCTCCTCGACCAGCGCCGACATCAGGCGCGGTGTCGAGACCAGGACGTCGACCCCCCAGGACTCGTTGAACAGCCACTCGTTGTTGGGATGGTTCACCCGGGCGACGGTGCGGGGCACCGCGAACTCGGTCTTGGCCAACAGCGAGGTGACCAGGTTGGCCTTGTCGTCGCCGGTCGAGGCGATCATCACGTCACAGCTGGCCAGGTCCGCCTCGTCCAGCGACGACAGCTCGCAGGCGTCGGCGAGCAGCCACTCGGCGTTGGGCACCGCCTCAGCCTTGATCGCCTTGGGGTCCTTGTCGATCAGCAGCACCGCGTGACCGTGCTCCAGCAGCTCTTGGGCGACGGAGCGGCCGACGGCACCAGCACCGGCGATGATGACGCGCATCATTGGTCCTCCGGTCCAGTCGCCAACGCAGCTTGGACCGACTCCGACTGCTCCTCCAGCAGGAACAGGTTGAGCAGGTCACCGTCCTGGATGACCGTGCCGCGGTCGGGAATCATGCCCGTCCCGAGCCGCGTGATGAACGCGACTCGGGCACCGGTGGCATCCTGCAGGGTCAGCACGGTGGACCCGACCCAGGTCGCTGGTGCGGGAACCTCGTCGGCTCGCACGCTGCCCGACGGGTCTCGCCACAGCGGTTCGGAGTCGCTCGGCAGCAACCGCCGCAGGACGCGGTTGGCCGTCCACGTGACGGTTGCGACCGTGGGGACGCCGAGGCGCTCGTAGACCTCGGCGCGACCCGGGTCGTAGATCCGGGCGACGACCACGTCGATGCCGAACTGCTCGCGCGCGACCCTGGCGGACAAGATGTTGGAGTTGTCGCCGCTGGAGACTGCCGCGAAGGCGTCGGCCTGCTCGATCCCCGCGCGCACGAGCACTCCTCGGTCGAAGCCGATGCCGGTCACCGTGGTGCCGGCAAACGACGGGCCCAGCCGCCGGAACGCGTCGGCATTCTGGTCGATGACCGAAACCGTGTGCTGGCGCCTTTCGAGGCTTCGCGCGAGGGTCGACCCCACGCGCCCGCACCCCATGATGACGACGTGCACGGTGTCCTTCCCGAGGTGCTGCCCTGAGGTGCCGCGGAGCGCATCTGACGTGCGCTGACGCTACACCGTCGCCTCCGGGAAGGCCGTCGCCGTGGACTAGGCTCCGCGCCGTGGGAATCGCCGACGGCGCGAAGCGCGTCCTGCTGGGGCGCAAGCTGCGCAGCACGCAGTTGAACGAGACGCTGCTGTCGAAGCGGATAGCGCTGCCGGTGTTCGCCAGCGACGCCTTGTCGTCGGTCGCCTACGCTCCCGACGAGATCTTCCTGGTGCTCTCGACTGCCGGGGTCTCGGCGTACGCGTTCTCCTGGAAGATCGGGATAGCGGTCGGGATAGTCATGCTGGCCGTAGTGGCCTCCTACCGGCAGAACGTCCAGGCTTACCAGAGCGGCGGCGGGGACTTCGAGGTCAGCACCACCAACCTGGGCGCCACGCCGGGGCTCGTCGTCGCCAGCGCACTGCTCGTCGACTACGTGCTCACCGTGGCGGTGTCGATCTCCTCGGCTGCCCAGTACGCGGCGACCGCGCTGGCGCCGCTGGACGGCCACCAGGCGCTGATCGCCGTGCTGGCGACGGTGTTCCTGATGGCGGTCAACCTGCGCGGTGTCCGCGAGTCGGGCACGGCCTTCGCCGTCCCCACCTACCTGTTCATGCTCGCCATCCTGGGCATGGCGGCGTGGGGGTTCGGACGGCTGGCACTGGGCACGCTGCCCGAGGCGGAGAGCGCCCGCTTCCACCTAGCCGTCCAGCAGGACTTCGTCGCCGGGCTCGGCAGCTTCGCCTTCGGGTTCCTGCTGTTGCGCGCGTTCTCCTCCGGCTGCGCCGCGCTGACCGGCGTGGAGGCCATCTCCAACGGCGTGCCGGCGTTTCGCAAGCCCAAGGGCAAGAACGCCGCCACCACGCTGCTCCTGCTCGGCACCATCGCGGTCACGATGGCCATGAGCATCGTCGTGCTCGCCAACGCCATGCACATCCGGATGTCGGAGAGCCCGGCGACCGACCTCCTCGGGTCGGACGGGCGACCCGCCGGGTCCGGCTACCAGCAGGCCCCGGTCATCGGGCAGCTCGCGGCGGGCATCTTCGACAACTTCGACCTCGGCTTCTACTTCGTCACCGCGGCGACCGGGATCATCCTCGTGCTGGCCGCGAACACTGCCTTCAACGGCTTCCCGGTCCTCGGCTCGATCCTCGCCCAGAACGGCTACCTACCGCGTCAGCTCGACACCCGCGGGGACCGGCTGGCCTTCAGCAACGGCATCATCGTGCTGGCCGCCCTCGCCGTCGTGCTGATCGTGTCGTTCGACGCCGAGGTCACCCGGCTCATCCAGCTCTACATCGTCGGGGTGTTCGTGTCGTTCACGGCCAGCCAGACCGGCATGATCCGGCACTGGAACCGGCGGCTGGCCACCGAACGGGACCCCGGCGCCCGCCGCCGGATGCAGCGCAGCCGGCTGATCAACGGCTTCGGGTTGAGCGTGACCGGGTTGGTGCTGCTGGTGGTGCTCGTCACCAAGTTCACCCACGGGGCCTACATCGCGATCAGCGCGATGGCGGTGATCTTCTTCCTGATGCGCGCCATCCGCCGCCACTACGACCGGGTGGCCGACGAGCTGGCGGTCGAGGACCTGGACACCATGCTGCCCTCAAGGGTGCACGCGATCGTGCTCGTCTCCCGGCTGCACAAACCCGCCGTACGCGCGCTCTCCTATGCGCGGGCGTCGCGGCCGAACTCCCTCGAGGCGGTGACCGTAAACATCGACGACGAGAAGACGAAGGCGCTCAGCGACGAATGGGAGGCTCGCCGGATTCCCGTGCCGCTCAGGATCCTGAACTCCCCCTACCGCGAGATCACCCGCCCGCTGGTGCGCCACGTCCGCAGCATGCGCAAGGAGAGCCCGCGCGACATCGTGGCCGTCTACATCCCGGAGTACGTGGTGGGGCGCTGGTGGGAGCAGGTGCTGCACAACCACGTCTCGCTGCGGCTGAAGGGTGTGCTGCTCTTCACCCCGGGCGTGATGGTGACCAGCGTGCCCTACCAGCTCCAGTCCTCGCAGCGGGCGGTGCGGCGCAACGCCTCTCGGGTCCAGCATGCACCCGGTGAGGTCCGCCGTGGCACCGCTCCGCCACCGCCCCCGGGCACCCGCAACCGGCTCCGGAAGGCGAAGGCGGTCCAAGGCGAGTCCGGCGGTCGCACCCCGTCACCGTGAGCGCGGTGCCCGCCGAGGACCTGCGCGGCAACGAGGTGCTGCTCGAGGTGGGCCGGGTCGCCCACGGCGGGCACTGCGTGGCGCGCCTGGACGGACGCGTGGTCTTCGTGCGCCACGCCCTTCCCGGTGAGCGGGTACGGGTGCGGATCACCGAGGGCACCACCGCCTCCCGGTTCCTGCGGGCCGACGCGGTCGACGTGGTGCGCGCGGCAGCCGGGCGGGTGGTGCCGCCCTGTCCGTTCGCCGGTCCGGGCCGCTGCGGAGGCTGCGACTTCCAGCACGCCGACCTGGCGACCCAGCGTGACCTGCTCGCCTCGGTGGTGCACGAGCAGCTGGTGCGGCTGGCCGGTGTTGACCGCGAGGTGGTCGTCGAGGCGGTCCCCGAGCCCGGGTCCGCGGCGGTGACCGGCCTCGGGTGGCGCACCCGCGTGACCTGGGCGGTCGACCGGGGCCGCACCGGGCTGCGGAAGCACCGCTCCCACGAGGTGGTGCCGGTCGACGACTGCCGGATTGCCGACCCTCGGCTGCCCGTGGTCAGCGACCGGACGTGGGCCGCGGCGCACGTCGAGACTGCCTGCTCGTCGCGCGGCGACTCTGCCGTCCTCGCCGACGGTTCGGTCGTGGCGGGGCGTACGCGCCTGCGGGAGACGGTCAACGGACGGGACTTCCAGGTGGCCGCCGGCGGCTTCTGGCAGGTGCACCCCACGGCCGCGGCGACACTCGTGGATGCCGTGCTGTCGCTCGGTGGGCCGCGTGCCGGCGAGCGGGCGGTTGATCTCTACAGCGGTGTCGGGCTGTTCACGGCCTTCCTCGCCGAGGCGGTCGGACCGGGCGGGCGGGTGGTGTCGGTCGAGTCCGACGCCGCCGCGGTGCGCTGTGCGCGGCGCAACCTGCACGACCTGCCGCAGGCCCGCCTGGTCGGAGAGCGGGTCGACCGGGCGTTGGCCTCGGCAGCGGTGGGGGAAAGCTGCGACCTGCTCGTGCTGGACCCGCCCCGCGTCGGCGCCCGGGCACCCGTCGTACGCGCCGTGGCCAGCCTGACGCCGAGCCGGGTGGTGTACGTGGCGTGCGAACCGGCGGCGCTGGCCCGCGACGTCGCGACGTTCGCCGAGCTCGGCTACCGGCTGGTCGACCTGCGGACGTTCGCACTGTTCCCGATGACCCACCACGTCGAGTGTGTCGCGCTGCTCATGCCTGGGTAGGGCGACGGATGGTCAGTCGCAGCCCCAATGCCTGGGGGGTTGGGCCGCCGGTGAGCCAGCGGGGACCAGGTTGAACTTCGCGCCGCCCCGGTCGATGTAGCGCGCCTGGTCGGCGGCTGTGCGGGCGATGGTGCCGCGGCTGGCCCATCCCGGCGGCAGCCGGCCGCCCCAGCCGATCTGGTAGTCCCACGGAATCGCCCACGTCCGTCCGTCGAAGTGCACCGGCTCGACTGTGCAGTGCCCGGTCGTGAGCTTGACCTGCGCTTCGGCCCCCGGGTGCTTGTGGTGAGCGCCAGGCTTGCCCGGGCTGGCCGTGGTTGTGGTCCCGCCGGTGCCGGTTGGCGAGGCCTGGTTGCCAGGCTGGCCAGCGGTCGACGGTGGTGAGGTGCTGCTGGAGCCACCGGTGCAGCCGCTGGCCAGGAACAGCACGCTGATGGCCGCCATGCAGACGCGGATCATGCCGGCTTGGACGCGAAGCCGTCTGCTGCGGTTCCGGGATCGTCAGTGAACGTGCCCGGTGGTGCCGCCGGCCTCAGCGTGCGGGCAACTGACGGGGGCCTCGTCCACGATGGTGACGATCCCGGGGGGCGCCGAGTCTGGGCTTCACGTTGGACATGCAAGCCCGAGTCGATGAGAACACCAGGTTCGTGCAGGTGACGCCCCCTACGTGGCCGACGTGCGGCGATACCGAGGCTGCACCGCGATTGCCCCGCCTGGCTTGGCATCCCTCGACCAGTGTATCTTGACATCAAGAGACTTTGCCTGGGACAAGATGTCAGGCAGCCACCAGCAGGGAGTTCGCACATGGGCAGCACGTCGAGCAGCCAGGACAGCTTCGAAGCGGCCTCCCGCCTTGTGGTCGGAGACGAGGCGTACACGATCCACCGCCTCGACGCCGTGCACGGCCCGGGGCTCGACGTCGCGTCGCTGCCGTACAGCCTGAAGATCCTGCTGGAGAACCTGCTCCGCACCGAGGACGGCGCCGACATCGCCGCCGCTGACATCGAGGCACTGGCCGGCTGGGACCCCGGCGCGGAGCCCAGCAAGGAGATCCAGTTCACGCCGGCGCGGGTGATCATGCAGGACTTCACCGGGGTGCCGTGCGTGGTCGACCTGGCCACCATGCGTGAGGCGATGGCCGACCTGGGTGGCGACCCGACCAAGATCAACCCACTGGCGCCGGCCGAGATGGTCATCGACCACTCGGTGATCGCCGATGTGTTCGGCACGCCGGAGGCCTTCGAGCGCAACGTCGAGATCGAGTATGAGCGCAACCGCGAGCGCTACCAGTTCCTGCGCTGGGGGCAGAGCTCGTTCGCGGACTTCAAGGTCGTCCCGCCTGGAACCGGGATCGTGCACCAGGTCAACATCGAGCACCTGGCCCGAGTCGTCTTCACCCGCAACGGCATGGCCTATCCGGACACCTGCGTCGGCACCGACTCGCACACCACGATGGTCAACGGACTGGGGGTGGTCGGCTGGGGGGTCGGCGGGATCGAGGCCGAGGCGGCAATGCTCGGCCAGCCGGTGAGCATGCTGATCCCGCGGGTCATCGGGTTCAAGCTCTCCGGCGAACTGCCCGAGGGGGCCACCGCGACCGACCTGGTGCTCACGATCACCCAGATGCTCCGGCAGCACGGTGCGGTCGGGAAGTTCGTGGAGTTCTTCGGTCCCGGCGTCTCTGCCGTGCCGCTGGCCAACCGGGCAACGATCGGCAACATGAGCCCCGAGTATGGCTCCACGATCGCGGTGTTCCCCATCGACGCGGAGACGACCACGTACCTGCGGCTCACGGGCCGACCCGAGTCGCAGATCGCTCTGGTCGAGGCGTACGCCAAGGAGCAGGGGCTGTGGCACGACCCGGCGGTCGAGCCGCGCTACTCGGAGTATCTCGAGCTCGACCTGGCCGGGGTAGTCCCGTCGATCGCCGGTCCGAAGCGCCCGCAGGACCGGGTCTCGTTGAGCGAGGCGAAGGCGGGCTTCCGGGCCGCGCTGGCCGACTACGTCGCCGCCGACGAGACGCCGGTCGTCGCAGGACACGGTGCGCGCCACGGCCTCGCGTCGGCGGTCGACGCCGGGTCGGCCGACTCGTTCCCGGCCTCCGACCCGCCTGCTGCGACCGATGACGACAACGGCGAGCCGAACGCGCCCGAGCACGCCGACGTCCGGCCGTCGCGCCGGACGCCGGTGACGCTGGCCGACGGGACCCGGTTCGACATCGACCACGGGGCGGTGGCGATCGCGGCGATCACCTCGTGCACCAACACCTCGAACCCGTCGGTGATGCTCGGCGCGGCCCTGCTGGCCAAGAACGCCGTCGAGAAGGGCCTCACGAGCAAGCCGTGGGTCAAGACCACGCTGGCACCGGGCTCCAAGGTCGTGTCCGACTACTACGAGCGGGCCGGCCTGACGCCCTATCTCGACAAGCTCGGCTTCAACCTCGTCGGCTACGGCTGCACGACCTGCATCGGCAACTCCGGCCCGCTGATCCCCGAGGTGAGCAAGGCCGTCAACGACGCCGACCTGGCGGTCGTCTCGGTCCTGTCGGGCAACCGCAACTTCGAGGGCCGGATCAACCCGGACGTCAAGATGAACTACCTCGCCTCACCACCACTGGTCGTGGCGTACGCCTTGACCGGCTCCATGGACGTGGACCTGCTAACCGAACCGCTCGGCACCGACGTCGACGGCAACGCCGTGTTCCTACGCGACGTCTGGCCCAGCGCGGCCGCGATCGACGAGGTGATCGGACGCGCGATCGCCTCGGAGATGTTCACCGCCGACTACGCCGACGTGTTCGCCGGCGACGAGCGATGGCAGTCGCTGCCCACGCCCGAGGGCGACACCTTTGCGTGGGACGACGGCTCGACGTATGTCCGCAAGCCGCCGTACTTCGACGGGATGCCCGCCGAGCCCGAGCCGGTCACCGACATCACCGGCGCCCGGGTGCTCGCCATGCTCGGCGACTCGGTGACCACCGATCACATCTCCCCGGCCGGGTCGATCAAGAAGGACAGCCCGGCGGGGCGCTATCTCGCCGAGCACGGCGTCGAGCAGCGCGACTTCAACTCCTATGGATCCCGGCGCGGCAACCACGAGGTCATGATCCGCGGCACGTTCGCCAACATCCGGCTGCGCAACCAGCTGGCCCCCGGCACCGAGGGCGGCTTCACCCGCGACCTCACCCGGTCCGACGCGCCGGTGACCACGATCTACCAGGCGTCGCGGTCGTACGCGGAGGCCGGCACCCCGCTGGTGATCCTCGCCGGCAAGGAGTACGGCTCGGGCTCCTCGCGCGACTGGGCGGCCAAGGGGACCGCGCTGCTCGGTGTGCGCTGCGTCATCGCGGAGTCGTACGAGCGGATCCACCGCTCCAACCTGATCGGCATGGGCGTGCTCCCGCTGCAGTATCCGCAGGGCGAGAACGCCGCGTCGCTCGGGCTGACCGGCGAAGAGGTCTTCGACGTCTCGGGCATCACCGCGCTCAACGACGGCGGTGCACCGCACACTGTGCGCGTGCGCGCGGGCGACGCCGAGTTCGACGTCGTGGTCCGGATCGACACCCCCGGCGAGGCCGCGTACTACCGCAACGGCGGGATCATGCAGTACGTGCTGCGGTCGCTGCTGCGGAGCTGACTGTCCGGTCGGCCAGATGCGACACGACGGCGATATCCTCAGCGCATGTGCCGAAGCATCAAGACTCTCCGCCCGCCGTACGCCGTCAACGTCACCGACGAGGAGGTGCGCGCGGCGGCTCTGCAGTACGTCCGCAAGGTGAGCGGTTTCCGGGCGCCGGCCGCTCGCAACGCCGAGGCCTTCGACGCGGCGGTGGCTGCGATCACCGCAGCGACCTGCGACCTGCTTGACCGCCTCGAGGTGCGGGCGACCCCCGCACGGTCGGCCTGACGCCACGGTCGACCCGCCACCTGCCGCGGTCGGTCGCCGGCGTCCGTAGCCTGATGCGGTGACCATCCACTCCGATCACCCGTTCGTGCCTCCGGAGGACCAGCGTGATCCGGCTCGGCGCTTCCGGGCCCGGCTGGGTGGCGCGGTCAGTCTTTGGACCTCGGGCGACGGGCCAACGCGCGTTGGGTTGACGGTGTCCTCGCTGCTGGTCGCCGACGGCGAGCCCGCCCACGTGCTGGCGTTGGTCGATCCCGAGTCCGACCTGTGGGGCGAGCTCACGCAGCGCCAGACCGCCGTGGTTCAGCTGCTGGCCTGGCGGCATCGGGGCCTCGCCGATGGGTTCGCTGGCGTGGCCCCAGCGCCGGGTGGGGCTTTCCGGCTGGGGGAGTGGACCGCGAGCGGCTGGGGACCGGTGCTGCACGGCGTGTCGGCCTGGGCGGGGGTCCGGCTGTCGGCGGCGGTGCCGCGCGAGGTCGGCTGGTCGGTGCTCGTCGATGCCGTGATCGAGCACGTCGAGCTGTCCCCCGAGGGCGGGGCCGACGTTGCCGGCCTAGGCACTTCTGCTGCGGGCGGGGCCTCTGCTGAGGGTAGGGACGGCTCTGCTGGGGTTGGGGACGATTCGCCGCTGCTGCACCGCCGCGGCCGCTACACCCGCTTCCCCGCCGATCCGTGAGTTTCTGGCTGCCGATCCGTGAGTTTCCGGGCTGCCGGACCATGGGTGATTGCACGCCCGTCGGCAATCTTGCCCACACGCAGTCTGTGCAGGGCCAGCGCCTATGGTGCGGGCGTGGAGATCCCGTACGCCGAGTCGTACGCCGGGCGCCTGCGGCGCGCAACAGGCGACGCTCGTCTCATCATTCCCGGAGCTCGTGCGGTGATCCGCGACGACAACGAGAGCGTCCTCCTCGTACGCCGACGCGACAACGGTGAGTGGGTCATGCCAGCAGGACAGATGGAGATCGGTGAGTCGGTCTGGGACGTCCTCGTCCGTGAGGTGGCCGAGGAGACCGGCCTTCGCGTCGTTGCCGCGACTCTCATCGCCATCAACTCAGCGCCGCGTTACCACTTCACCAACGCCTTCGGCGGCAAGCACCAAATGCTGTCCTTTGTCTTTCGCGTGGATGAGTGGCTCGGCTACCTGTCGACGGAGACGAACGAGACGGTGGACGCTCGTTTCTTCCGTCGGGACAAGCTCCCTCCGGTGCACGAGGTCTATCAGGAGACACTTGCCGACCTGAATGGCTTCGACGGCAAGCCAATCCTCAAATAGGGAGACCGACATGCGACCGAGGCCGGCTGGTCGCTGCTAGTCGGTGCTTCCAACGTCAGTCGAACTGTGACGGTGCCCGTGCGAATGCCCTGGTCCCTCAAGGCGCTGAAACGTCTCAAGTGCCGCATTGCCCAGGCAGAGCTGCGGTCGGGAACGCACGGATGGGCAGTCGGGAACTCACGGATGGGCAGTGGCGGGTGGAGCGGTGGCGGGGTCGAACGCTTGTTCGATAGACTGTCGAAGGTGGAGCAGCAAGCCGTACGCCCGCCGGGCTGGCCGGTCCAGGTGCTGCCGGCCGGCGTGCCCGGGTGGGAGGACACCGCGATGCGCTGGCTGCTCGACCTGTGCCCTCCGGAGTTCCGCGGGTATTCCGGCCTGCGGCGCTACCCGGCGGTGCTGGCCCGCTTCACCGCGTTGCACATCGAGGGGATGCAGATGGCGTCTCGGCGCGGGCTCGCCGA
>JBBSGC010000070.1:0-10347 GCA_038254525.1 Propionibacteriales bacterium
CTGCGGCGGCGGCGGGGAGAAGAGCTGCGGCACGATGTCCGGAGTGGAGCCGACCTCCACAACGTGCACGGCTCCTGAGCTCGGGATCCCGGCGCACCCCGAGGTTGCCGACGCCACCACCAGGGCGGCGAGCAGGAGCCGCGCCCGCCGGCCGGTCACGCCTCGCTCCCGAGCCGGTCGAGCCGGGCGTACGGCGCCCCCACGACCGAGGGGGGCTCGTCCTGCGGCACCAGCGGCAGCGGTGAGCGTTGCAGGTCGTCACCACACCGGCGGGGCAGCGTCAACCGGAACGCGGTTCCCTGCCCGGGGGCCCCCCAGGCCTGCAGCCAACCACCGTGCAGCTGGGCGTCCTCGAGGGAGATCGCCAGGCCCAGGCCGGTGCCACCGGAGCGGGCGCGCGCCGGGTCGGCGCGCCAGAACCTGTTGAACACCAGCGTCGACTCCCCGGGCTTGAGCCCGATCCCCCAGTCGCGCACGACCAGCGACACCGCGCCCTCGTCGCCGGCGACCCGGATCTCGACTCTTCGCGATCCGCTGTAGCCGATGGCGTTGGCCACCAGGTTGCGCGCGACCCGCTCGATCCGCCGCACGTCGGCCTGCACCGACGTGGGTCCGGCACCCTCGACCACACGGAGCTCGACGCCGGCTCGCTCGGCCAGCGCCGAGTAGGCGCCGGCGACCCGGTGTGCCACCGCGGTCAGGTTGATGGTCTCCAGCTCCAGGCGCGCGGCACCCGCGTCGAAGCGGCTGATCTCCAGCAGGTCGGTGAGCAGCGCTTGGAACCGGTCGAGCTCGTTCTGCAGCAGCTCCGCGGCCCGTCCCGTGACCGGGTCGAACCGGTCACGCGCGTCGTGCAGCAGGTCTGCGGCCATGCGTACGGTGGTCAGCGGAGTGCGCAGCTCGTGGGACACGTCGGAGACGAAGCGCTGCTGCATCCGGGACAGCTCCTCGAGCTGACGGATCTGCTGCTGCAGGCTCGCGGCCATCTTGTTGAACGACGTGCCGAGGCGGGCGATGTCGTCCTCACCGCGCACGTGCATGCGCTCCTCCAGGCGCCCCGCGGCCAGGCGCTCGGCGATCCGCCGGGCCAGCCGGACCGGGGTCACGACCTGCCGGGTGACCAGCCAGGCGACGGCGGCCACCAGCACCATCAGCAACAGGCCGGCGGAGAACAGGGCACGTCCGACCAGCGACAGCGTTGACTGCTGGTCGCCCATCGGGAACAGGTAGTAGAGCGCGTAGACGTCGCCGGTGCTGGTCAGCTTGATCTGCGAGCCGACTGCGACCGCCGGCACCGACTCCGCGGTCGCCGCGTAGGTCATCGTGGTGTACGTCCAGGAGACCTGCTGCGACGACAGCACCTGGGCGCGCAGCGAGTTCGGAATGCTGTCGGCGCTGAGGCCGATCGACGACACCGTGACCGCGCCCGCCGCGCCGCTGCGCGTGAGGACCGGCCCGGTGAGCACGATCTGGTACGTGCGAGGCGTGCCACCCCGGCTGATCAGCGCGTCGAGCAGCGGCGGGAGCAGCAGCGACTGCGACCCGGAGTTGGCGACCGGTTCGCTGTTGAGCGTCTCCTGGGCGTTCTGCACCCCCGCGACGCCCTCGTTGACCGACTGCTGACGTTTGCTCTCGGTCAGCCCCGACGACACCTGCCGCATCAGCAGCACGCCGACCAGCGTGATCACCAGCGCGCTGAGCAGCAGGACAGACAGCACGACCCGGGCCTGGATCGAGCGCGACCACGCGTAGCGGATGCCGGCCAGCGGGGCCGCCAGCGCCCGCAGCACCCGCGCCGGCCAGGGGGGCCCCGCGGGTGCCACCGGTGCGGAGGTTGCCCCCGTCGGCGAGATGTCCACGCAACCAGTATCGCCCGCTGCGCTACCGCGTCCGTCGTTCCGCGGTGCGGTCAGGCGGTCCCGGCCTTGTAGCCGACCCCGCGCACGGTCAGCACCACCTCGGGGTGCTCGGCGTCGTGCTCGATCTTCGAGCGCAGGCGCTGCACGTGCACGTTGACCAGGCGGGTGTCGGCGGCGTGCCGATAGCCCCAGACGTGCTCCAGCAGCAGCTCGCGGGTGAACACCTGCCAGGGTCGCCGGGCCAGGCACAGCAGCAAGTCGAACTCCAGGGGGGTGAGCGCGATCGGCTCACCGGCGCGGGTGACCCGGTGCCCGGCCACATCGATGGTGAGGTCGGCGATCGTGAAGATCTCCGGCGCCTCGTCGTCGAACCGGCGTAGCCGGGCGCGGATGCGGGCCACCAGCTCCTTGGGCTTGAAAGGCTTGACCATGTAGTCGTCGGCCCCGGACTCCAGGCCGACGACGACGTCGATGGTGTCGGTCTTCGCCGTCAGCATCACGATCGGCACGCCCGACTCGGACCGGATCGCCCGGCAGACGTCGATGCCGTCGAGGCCGGGCAGCATCAGGTCCAGCAGCACGATGTCTGGCCGGTGGTCACGAAACGCGGCCATCGCCTTGTCGCCGGAGCTGCAGACCAGGGTGTCGAACCCCTCGTTGGACAACACGATGGTGAGCATCTCGGCGAGCGCGCTGTCGTCGTCGACGACGAGCACCCGGCCCTTGCCGCTGCCCGTCGTCACGGGCCGTTGTGTCTCCACGCGTGTCCTCCGTCGACCGTACGGAGACGACGCTGCCGCCCGCCCGGCGTCCCCGTGGGCTTACACCCTACGGTGCGCGGCCGCCACGGCGCCGGGCGAACCGAACCGCCGGTCAGTAGCGGTAGTGCTCGGACTTGTACGGCCCGTCCACGTGCACGCCCAGGTAGCCGGCCTGCTCCTTGGTCAGCTCGGTCAACGACGCTCCCAGCGCAGCCAGGTGCAGCCGGGCCACCTCCTCGTCGAGATGCTTGGGCAACGTGTGCACGCCGACCGGGTAGTCATCGCCCTTGGTGAACAGCTCGAGCTGGGCGAGGACCTGGTTGGTGAAGGAGTTCGACATCACGAAGGACGGGTGGCCAGTGGCGTTGCCGAGGTTGAGCAGCCGGCCCTCCGACAGCACGATGATCGCGTGGCCGTCGGGGAAGGCCCACAGGTCTACCTGCGGCTTGACGACCGTGCGCTCGATCCCGGGAGTGGCGGTCAGCCCGGCCATGTCGATCTCGTTGTCGAAGTGGCCGATGTTGCCCAGGATGGCCTGGTGCTTCATCCGCGCCATGTGCTCCGCGGTGACCACACCGACGCAGCCGGTGGCGGTGATCACGAGGTCCGCGCTCTCGACCACCTCGTCGAGGCGGCCCACCTGGTAGCCGTCCATGGCCGCCTGCAGCGCGCAGATCGGGTCGATCTCGGTCACGATCACCCGCGCCCCCTGTCCGCGCAGCGCTTCCGCGCACCCCTTGCCGACGTCCCCGTAGCCGCAGACGACCGCGACCTTGCCCCCGATCAGCACGTCGGTCGCCCGGTTGATGCCGTCGACCAGCGAGTGGCGGCAGCCGTAGCGGTTGTCGAACTTGGACTTGGTCACCGAGTCGTTGACGTTGATCGCCGGGAACAGCAGGGACTGGTCGCGCGCCCGCTCGTAGAGCCGGTGGACCCCGGTCGTCGTCTCCTCGGTGACGCCTCGGATGCCGGCGCCGATGGTTGTCCAGCGGCGGCCGTCCTGCTGCAACGAGGCGGTCAGCAGCCGCAGCAGCTCGGTGAGCTCGGCGTTGCCGGCCGTCTCCGGTGCCGGGACCGTCCCGGCGGCCTCGAGCTCGGTGCCCAGGTGCACGAGCAGGGTGGCGTCGCCGCCGTCGTCGAGGATCATGTTGGGCGCCGAGCCGTCAGGCCACACCAGCGCCTTGGCGGTGCACGCCCAGTACTCGGCGAGCGTCTCGCCCTTCCACGCGAACACCGGAACGCCTCGGAGCTCCTCGGCGCTGCCGCCGCGTCCGACCACGGTGGCCGCAGCCGCGTGGTCCTGGGTGGAGAAGATGTTGCAGCTGGCCCAGCGCACCTGCGCCCCTAGGTCGACCAGCGTCTCGATCAGCACCGCCGTCTGCACGGTCATGTGCAGCGAGCCGGCGATGCGGGCGCCGGCCAGCGGCTGGGCGTCGGCGTAGCGCTCGCGCATCGCCATCAGACCGGGCATCTCGTGCTCGGCCAAGGTGATCTCGGTCCGTCCGAAGTCGGCGAGACCGAGGTCAGCGACCTGGAAGTCCATCGTGGCAGCGTCCTTTGCAGCAAGCGTCATGGGGAAGCGTCATGGGGTGAGAACCTGGACCACTCTACGGTGTGCGGCTCAGTGGCCGGATGCCGCCGGAGGCTTGGGACGCGGGTCCCGAACGTAGCCCTCAGCGTAAATGTCGGGCTCGAGATAGATCGTGGACGCGGCCGGCTCGGCGGACCTGATCGCGCGTTCGGCGGCGTCGATCGCGGCCGCCACCGAGACTGCCGTGTCGTCGTGGGCGACCGCCACCTTGGCCGCTACCAGCAGCTCCTCCGGCCCCAGGTGCAGCGTCTTGAGGTGGATGACCCGCTGCACGCCGTCGGTGTCCTCGATAGCGGCCCGGATCCGCGCCACCGCGTCGGTCGTCGCCGCCTCCCCCACGAGCAGGCTCTTGGTCTCGATGGCGAGCACGACGGCAACAGAGACGAGCAGCAGCCCGATGGCGGCGGTGCCGACCGCGTCGAAGTAGCCGTTGCCGGTGAGCAGCGTGAGCCCGATCCCGACGAACGCGAAGCTCAGCCCGAACAGTGCGGCGAAGTCCTCGAGCAGCACCACCGGCAGCTCAGGCGCCTTGGCTCCCCTGATGAACGCAGGCCAGCTCTTGGCTCCGCGCACCAGGTTGGACTCCCTGATGGCGGTGCGGAACGAAAGCGCCTCCATCACCATGGCCGCAACCAGCACCACGAGGGCCACCCACCACCACGAGCTGTCCAGCAGCGGGTTGGGCAAGCCCGCGTGGACGTCCTGGTACTTGTGGTAGGCCTCGTAGAGCGCGAACAGGCCGCCGATGCTGAACAGCACCACCGCCACGATGAACCCATAGAGGTAGCGCTCCTGCCCGAAGCCGAACGGGTGCTTCTCGGTGGGCCGGCGGCGCGACCGCTCGGCTCCCACCAGCAGCAGCAGCTGGTTACCGGAGTCGGCCGTCGAGTGGATGGCCTCGGCGAGCATCGAAGAGGCGCCGGTGACCAACCAGGCGACGAACTTGGTCACCGCGATCCCCACGTTGGCCAACAGCGCCGCAATCACCGCCTTGTTGTGCACCCGCCTATCCTGCCCGACCCGCGGTTACCCGCAGCAGCACGCCGGAGCCGAGCGCCCGCAGCGGTGGTCCCCCGGCCGGCACGAACGCCGAGTCACCTCGGCGCAGCCGCAGCGAGGCCTCCCCGGCGCGCAGCGTGAACGTCCCGCGCGTGCACAGCAGGATCTGCGGGCCGGCGACGGCGGCCAGCTCGCCGGCGGAGCGCCCGGTGATGCCGAGGGCGAAGTCGACGCCGGCGGGTTGGAGCACGCGTTCGTCACCGCGAAGCTCCGCGGGCACGCGAACCACGCCGGCCTGCACCACCAGGTCGCGCACGAACGCGTCCACGTCGACGTCCTTGCCGGTCAGTCCCGCGCGCACCACGGCGTCGGAGCTGGCCTGGACCTCGAAGCCGACGCCGGAGAGATAGGTGTGCGGCGTGCCGGGCGCGCAGTAGAACGCGTCGCCCTCGCCCAGCTCGACCACGTTGAGCAGCAGCGGCGACAGAGCGGCCGGGTCGTCGCCGTGCTGCTCGGCCAGCGACGCGATGGCCTCCGCCACCGGGCCGCCAGCGGGCCGCTCGCGTAGCTGGTGCAGCGCCTGGTCGACGACCGGGCGGACGTCGCGGTGGGACCGCAGCCGCAACAGCTCGCCCAGTGCTGCCCGCACCGACTCCTGGTCCGCGCCCAGGCAGTTCTCGACGACGGCCAGCTCCTCGACCGCGAGCGCCGTGAGCAGCGAGCGGACCTCGTCGACCGGCGCGAAACCGCAGAGGGCCCGGCACGGCTCCAGGGCGTACAGCATCTCCGGCTTCGCCTCGTCGCCGGCCGGATGGATCTGCAGCGAAAGCGGCGAGCCGATCGCCAGCACCTTGGCGAGGAAGGGCAGCCGCTCCTGGCCCGGCCCGCTCAGCAGGTCGCTGAGCAGCCGCTCGCCGCCATCGACCTCGACGCACGAGGACTCCTCCTCGAAGGCACCCAGCCACAGCTCGGCCTGCGGACGCCCGTCGGGCGGCACGCCGAGCAGGGCGGGGATGTCGTCGACCGAGCCCCAGTCGTGCCGACGCACCGGGTTGCGCATGGCGTACATCGGTCCGGGCTCAACCCTCGGCGCCTGCGGAGGCGAGGCCGATGCCGAGATACGCGGCGGCGTAGCTGCCTTGTGACAGCAACGACGCATAACGTGCGATCGCGGCGCCGTGGTCGCTGACCAGCGTCTCAACGCGCAGTCCGTGGCTCTCCGCGGCCGCAGCCAGCCGGCCGCGTTGCTCGCGCACCACCGCGTCCTGGGTGCCGTCGTCGAGCACCAGGAGCACCGGCGCGGTCACCGCCTCCGCGTCGTCGTAGGGGTCGGCGAAGACATCGCGCGGCGCGCTCGCGGTGAGCACCGGGAGCAGGTGCTCGGCGTCGGCGGCCAGCGACGAGCGTCCGGAGGAGCGACGCACCGCCTCGGCGACCCGTCGCGCCGCCCGGGCGGCGAGCACCGAGCCGCCCCAGAGCAGCGGATTGGCGTCCGCCAGCTGCACTGCCAGCCCCTTGGCCGGGTTGTGCACGGTGTCGCAGAAGGGCGAGCAGCGCACCGCCACGTCGTCGAGGGCCGCTGCCACCGACTCGCCGTCGACATCGGGACCGAGCTCGAGCGAGTGCATGGCCTGCAGCAGCACGACGGCCGCTGCCAACGAGTCTCCGGTGCTGGTCGGCAGCAGCGTCGTGTGCCGACTCGCGGCGAGCTCTGCGACTGGTGCGTGCGGGTCGGCGCTGACGACCAGGCCGCAGCCGCGGCGGACGGCCTCGGCGACCGCCGACGACGCCGCCTCGTCGCCGGGGGTCTGCGCCATCACCACGACCGTGTCGAGGGTGCCCGCCCAACCGGGTAGCCCAGGCCCTGGCCAGGCGACGAAGGGGACCGGGCAGGACGGCTCCAGGACCGCGCGAAGCAGCCGCGAGTCGCTGCCCGCGGTCACCACGGCGCGTGGCCGGACCTCGGCGTTCAGGGTGGCGAGCACGTCGCCGCACGCACCGATCTCGCGGCGCACCCGCGCTCCGGCCTCAGCCAGCTTGCGCAGGCGTGGGTCAGCGGTGAGCATGACGGCGGAGTCGTCGAGTCGGGCGTCATCGAACACGTCGGTGCCGGCTCTCAGGCGTCGTCGGCGGAGGGGGCAGCGCCGCCACTCACCGGCTGGTCGCTGGACGGGGACTCGTCCGCCGCTTCTCCCGCGGCTTCGACCGGCGCCGGCAGCCGAGCCTCGTCGACCAGCATGACGGGGATGTCGTCTCGCACCGGGTAGGCCCGTCCACAGCCGTTGCAGACCAGCTCCTCCGCCGCGTGGTCGACGGTCACCGTCGCCCGGCAGGCCGGACACACCAAGATCTCGAGCAGGACGGGATCGAGCTTCACTGCTGCCTCCGGATCGCCGACAGGACAAGGTCGCGCACTTGCACCATCATCGCCTCGTCGTCCGCCTCGACGTTGAGGCGGAGCAGCGACTCGGTGTTGGACGCCCGCAGATTGAACCACCACCGCGCCGAGGCCACGGTCAGCCCGTCCAGGTGGTCGATCTCCAGGCTCGGCTCGGCAGCTGTCGCCGCCTCGACGGCACGGATGGCTGCCGCCGCGTCGGACACCACGCTGTTGATCTCCCCCGAGGCCGGGTAGCGGTCGAAGGGTGCCACCAGGGCAGACAGCGGCCGTGGCGACTCGGCAACCGCCGCGAGCACGTGCAAGGCGGCCAGCATGCCGGAGTCGGCGTTCCAGAAGGCCGCGAAGTAGTAGTGGCCCGAGTGCTCCCCACCGAAGACAGCCCCGTGGTCGGCCATCGCCGCCTTCACTCCGGAGTGGCCCACCCGCGTACGGACGGGGACACCCCCCGCAGCGCGCACCTCCTCGGCAACGGCCCGTGAACAGGTGAGGCTGTGCACGATCGTGGCACCCGGATGTCTGGCGAGCTCACGTCGCGCGACCAGGGCGATGACCGCCGACGCGCTGATCGGTGCACCCGTCTCGTCGACCACGAAGCAGCGGTCGGCGTCGCCGTCGAAGGCCAGCCCGAGGTCGGCCCGCTCGGCCCGCACCGCCGCCTGCAGGTCGACCAGGTTTGCGGGGTCCAACGGGTCGGGCGGATGGGCCGGGAAGCTGCCGTCGAGCTCGAAGTTCAGCGCGACCAGCTCCAGGTCGAGGGCGCCGAGGACCGCCGGTGCCGTGACGCCGGCCATCGCGTTGGCCGCATCCACGACGACGCGTAGGCGCCGGCCGCCTACCGGCGCCAGGGCTCGCAGGTGCCGGGCGTAGGCAGCGAGGACGTCGCGGCGCTCGATCGACCCCGAGGCGAGGTCACCGGCGGCCGCCTCGTTCAGGTGGGCCAGTCCTCGGGCCGCGACCTGGTCGAGCCCGCTCGCCCGTCCGACCGGGCGGGCTCCGGCCCGGCAGAGCTTGAGTCCGTTCCACTCCGGCGGGTTGTGGCTGGCGGTCACCATCACCCCCGGCAGGTCAAGCGACCCCGACGCGAAGTACAGCTGGTCTGTCGAGGCCAGCCCGATGTCGATCACGTCCGTGCCGCGCTCGACCAGCCCGCGGCACAGCGCGGCGGCCAGCACGGGTGAGTGCAACCGCATGTCGCGGCCGACCACGATCTGCGTCTGCTGCTCGCCACGCACCAGCACGTCTGCCACGCCGGCGCCGAGCGCCCTCATCCGGGTCTCGTCGAGATCGTCGGGAACCCGGCCGCGCACGTCGTGCGCCTTCACTACCGCCGCAAGCCGGCTCCCTGCGCGCGCGTCGGTCGGCTCGGGCGCCGCATTCACGAGTCGAGGGACCGCAGTACCCGCAGATGTCCACGCCGGCCGACCTCGACGGCCTGGCCCTGCGGTTCGGCAAGCACCACCGGACGCGCGGCCTCGCGAACCGCGTCGGCCAGCGCCTCGAGGTCATCGCCGCTGGGAGCACCGGCAGCCGGGTCTGGGGCCAGCCGGACGACCTCCCAGCCGCGAGGGGCGGACAGCCGCTGTGCGTGCTCTGCGCACAGGTCGTAGGAGTGCGGCTCAGCATAGGTGGCCAACGGGCCGAGCACGGCCGTCGAGTCGGCGTAGACGTACGTCAGAGTCGCGACCGCCCCCCGCAGGCACTCGGTGCGCGAACAGCGACGCAAAGGGCTCACCCGCTGACCGTACCGGGCCAGCGCGCACGCTCGCCGCATTGGCACTGGGGTCCCCCACGCCAATAGGTTCGTCGTAGGGGACCCCCATGACAGGTGTCGAGTAGCGGGATCGTCCCGAGTCGGGTTCTAGAGTCGGTACGTGAGCATGGCTGCACAGTCGGAACCGGAACCTCCCCTGCGGCGCAGCGCGATGCGCGACCGGCGCGGGCGCGGGATGCGCGGGCCGTTGGCGCTGCCCGGCCCGCACTCCCCCGACGGGCTGCCCCTGCGGCTCGACCCCGTCACCCGCTTCGACGCCACGGTGGCCGAGATGATCGAGCGCTTGGAGGCGCGGTGCGGTGCGGCGCTGTCGGCCGTCGAGTTCGGCGTCGAGGAGGCGCCGTGGGTGGACGACGAGTGGCGTCCCGAGCAGGTGCCGACCGCGACCCTGGTGCGTGCCAGCGGGTCCTCACCGGCGCGGATCGTCGTGTTCAGGCTGCCGATCCGACGGCGGGCCACCGGTGGGCACGGCTCCCTGCGGCACCTGGTGCTCGACGCGCTCGTAGAACGGGTGGCCGAGCTGCTCGGTCGCGACCCCGACGAGATCGACCCTCGAATCGAGGACTGACCGGCCGAGTCAACCCCGAGGCGACACAGCGGGCAGCGTGACGGTCGTTGGTGTCGAAACCAGCGGCAGGACCGACTGCAGGCTTCCCGATGAGTACGCCGCCGATGCCTCGACCGAGCCCGAGGTGGGCGTGAGCACCAGGTAGGCGATGTCGGACACCGCAATGCCGCCGGCCAGATCGCCGCTGTCGACCTCCACCTGGCGACCGGCCGGTACGTCGACCCGAACGCTCCCGAGGGAGCCCCCCGCCGCGGCGAACGCATCGACGCGCACCGATCCAGAGGTGATCGCGTCTGCGCTGACCAGCGCCAGCATCGGCGCACCGGCCGATCCCGACGGCAGGTCGACCGGCACGACCGCCGGACCGGTGAGGGGCGCCGGCGCCGTCGCGTAGCCC
>JBBSGC010000071.1:0-10255 GCA_038254525.1 Propionibacteriales bacterium
CTAGTCACCCGGTCTGAGCTCGGCCCCACCCGGGGAGTCGTCAACGCTGGTCGCGGCGGCGCAGCCGAGCCTGGATGCCGGCGGGCAGCCGATGCACCATGCCGCTGCGCCGAACCCGGGCGGCCCAGGCGTTCTCCCGCGGCGCCCGGTGCCGGGTCGACCGCTTCGTGAGCAGGTCCGCCAGGGCGCCGGCTGCCACGGAGAGCACGTCGTCGTCGGTCAGGGGCACCGCAGCCGCCCGCGCCCTCGGCTGCAGGTCGGCGACGTCACCGACTACGTCGACGCCGAGCTCGCGCACCGCGGCGGTCATCGCCTGCGTACGTTCGTCGAGCCAGGCCCGAGCTGGGTCCGGCATCTGAGGGCCGCCGCTCGGATCAGGCACCTGGAGCAGCTCCTCGGCGAAGCCGCGTTTCACGGTCGCCTCGTAGGCCGGCCACGGCAGCGCCTCCCCGAGCGCCGCGTTGACCCGGCGGAGCAGCTCGGCGGCACCGTAGCCGAGGGACGGGTTCACCGACCGCTGAGCTGCTGGAACCAGCTGCGTGTCGACGTGTGCCGGGTCGATGCCGACCGCTGCGGCGAAGCGCTGCCACAGCAGCGTCAGCGGCGCCCCGTCGGGTGGCACCGTTACCACGTGGAACTGCTCGACCGGCACGTGCTCGCACCAGCGCCGGGCCGTCTCTGCGACGTCCTGCTGGCGCCAGAAGACGTTGGCGTCGCGGCCGCGACGCGGCTCCCGGGTCAGGCGCGTCACATAGCGGTCGAACGGCACGGTCCCACCGTTCTTCACCTGCTCCTGCCACATCGCCGGCACCTGGCGACCGAGGTCGCGGGCGGTGAGCACAACGTGCACGTCGTGGCCGCCGAACGAGCCGATCACAACCGCGACCGTGTCGTCGTCGCAGCCGCAGAGCAGCTCGTGGGAGATCACGACGACGTTGCCCGGCCAGCGCACCGCCTTCTCGACGAGGCGGTCCCACCGGCCGGCCACAGCCGGGTCGGCGTGGCCCTTGAAGCTCATGCTCCGCAGGTCGAGGACGGCCTCGAAGTGCGCCTCCGCGTACGCGCCCGGATAGCTGGTGCCAGCCTCGGCGAGCACTCTGCGGTTCGCGAACAGCAGGTCCTGCAGGTAGGTGGTGCCGGTCTTGGGTGCACCGATGTGCAGCGAGATCCGCGCCATGCGGCAAGGATGCTGCATTGCCTACCGCCGGATGAACCACGGTGCCGCCCTCGCAAGTGTTCGGGTCGTCGCTAGCATCAAGCGGTCGTCCGAGTCGCCGATCGAGGGAGCCGTCCATGGATGCAACCGTGCGCGAGGTCGCCGACCAGCACCGCTACGTCATCGAGCTCGACGGCGCCCAGGTCGCCCTGCTGGACTATCAGCTCGACGACGCGCAGATCGCGCTGCTGCACGCGGAGACCGACCCGGCCCACACCGGCAACGGGTTCGCCGGTCAGCTGACCCGCCGTGCTCTCGACGATGCCCGTGAGCGTGGCCTCGCGGTCCTGCCGCTGTGCCCGTACGTGTCGGGCTGGATTGCCAAGCACCCCGACTATGTCGACCTCGTACCGAGCGAGCAGCGCCAGCATTTTGGCCTGCCTGCCGGTGCATGAGGTCGACGACGCCGCTGTTGGGGCGCTCCGCGAGGAGCTGACTGTCGCCGCCTAAAGCGTCGACGCGGCCTACGACCCGCTCGGCGCACAGCCCACCGCTCCCAGCAGCCCAACGAGACCAACCCCGCGCTGCCGGCGCCCCGAGAGGAGAAGCCCGCTGGCGACTCGCCACCTCACGAACCGTGCCGCCGCCATGATCGGGATGTCGTCGGAGCCCCCCGGCGTCAGCAGCCCACCGTCACCGGTCACGACCGCTGCGACTCGCGCCTCGACCGCCGCCTCGAGTGCCGGGTTCCGGCTCGTCGGTCACAACGATCACAGCTGGCGAGCTACCGCGATTTGCCTCGTCGATCACTCCGACGTCCAGCCCGGCCTCCGCACGGTTCGGCGAGCCGAGTCAAGAGATTCGGCCAGCTCAGTCGGGACCGTTCGGTGGCCGCGAGTTTCATCCGGACGTACTCCTCGCGGCTCACCAGCACTGCCAGCGCCTTGCCCCGCTTGGTCAACGCGGCGACAGCGGCCCACCCGGCGGAACAGGCCCGAGGTGGCGGCCACCGTGCCCCCGGCACCGACCGCGGCGCCGGCTGCGGCACCGCCGGCCAGCAGCGTGCGCCGTCGCACGCCGCGTGAGCTCCCCTCGCCAGTCACGACGCGAACCGTACGCGAGGGTGCACAGTGGTGACGTGCGACCGATCGCGCGGGCCCCCGGCTGTCTCGCCTGTCTGGTGCTCGCCGGCCCGGCGCTGGCGGCCTGCGACGGGTCGAGCTCTTCGTCCGCGGCCGGGACACCGGCCGCTCCGTCGACGGGCGCCAGCGCGCCCGCGCCGACAACGGCAACGAACTCGGCAGCCACAACGCCGACCGTCGTCCCGCATCCGGTGGAGTTCCGGGCGGGCGCAGCGCGTCGCACACTCACGTTCCTCGCCGTGCGGGTAGGTCCTCGGGAGACCACGTCGCCGGCGTACGCCCGGGCCGCCGACTGGGTTGCGGCGCGTTTCAACGGCCTCGGCTACTCGGTGCGGCGCCAGCGCTTGCGGGTGCCGTCCGGGGTGTCGTGGGGCATCCCGGTGCCCGCCGGTCGCACCTGGAACGTCGTGGCGCGGCCAGCCGACCTCGCGCCGGGCCAGCCGTACCTGCTCGTTGGGGCCCACCTCGACACCGTCCCCCAGGCGCCCGGCGCCGAGGACGATGGATCCGGCATCGGCGTGGTGCTCGAGCTGGCCCGGATGGCAGCGGCGGCACCGACCCGGCTCCCGGTCGTCTTCGTCGCCTTCGCCGGGGAGGAGCCGCGCGGCGACGGCGACGCGCTGCACCACTTCGGCTCGACCGCCCTGGTGAACCGGCTCTCGCCCGCACAACGCCGAGAGGTGGCGGGCATGGTGGCCCTGGACCGGGTCGGCGTCGGCAGCACCGTGCCCGTGTGCACCGGCGGGCTCGGTCCGACGAGGGTCCGTCGGGCGCTCCTGCGGCTCGCGAAGGCAGCCGGGATCCCGGCCTTCGGGTGCACCAACACCTTGGCCGACCACTGGTCGTTCGAGAAGGTCGGCGTGCCGGCCGCGCGGGTCGGCGGCACGCCCTATCCCGAGTACCACAGCGCCCAGGACCTGCCACGGGTGGTGCGCACCGCGCAGCTGCGTCGCGTCGGCCAGCTGATCTGGGCCTGGCTCAGCCGCTGAACGGCGGGTCGCTGGCGCGCCACATCTGTCGCAGCGTCTCGTGGGCACGCGCCCCGGAGCTCGGCCGAGGCGCGAAGTCGGCACCGATCCAGTACGGCTGGAAGTCGACCGCCACGACCCGCCCACCCCAGCAGGTGAGCCGCACGGTGACCCCCTCACGGGTCTGGGCGGAGAAGTCCATGTCGAACACGAAGTTGCCCAGCGAGCTGACCACGAGGTGCCGGCGGTGCACCAGCACGCCCTGCACCCAGTGTGGGTGGCCGCCGACGACAATGTCCGCACCGGCATCGATCATGGCCGCGCCGACTCGTCGCTGGTCGGCGACCGGGACGGCGGTGTACTGCTCTCCCCAGTGGGGGAGCGCGACGACGACGTCGGTGCGAGCCGCCAGCCGGTGGATCGTCCGGGTGAGCCTCCGCACGTCGAAGGAGTTCAGCGGCCCGGTGCGCGGCTGCATCCGCACCTCCGCGGCACCGGCTCGCCGTGACGTCGCCCGTGGCGTCTCGCCGATCGCGTTGAAGGCCACGAAGCCGAAGCGCACACCGTTGGCCCGCAGCACGACCGATCGCCAGGCCGCCGCGGCATTCAGCCCGGCGCCGACTCGCGCGATGCCGGAGCGGTCGACGCGGCGCAGGGTCTGCCGGAAGGCCACCGGACCGTAGTCGCCGGTGTGGTTGTTGGCCAGCGTCAGCAGGTCGAAACCAGCGTTTTTCAGGACCGGGAGCACGCGCGGGTCGGCGGCGAAGGAGTCGGTGCCCTGGCGTGGGGCACCCGCGGTGGACAGGGTGCTCTCCAGATTGCCGACGGTGAGGTCGCTGCCGGCCAGCATCGCGTGCATCGGGCGCAGCAGCGCCGCCAGGTGACCGGCCGCGCCCACCCGGCGGCCGAACATCAGGTCACCGACAACAGTCACCGTGGTAGGCGAGCCGGGTGCGCCAGGAGCCGGTGCCCGCAGCGGGTAGCGATCCGGCGCCAGCAGCGGGTCCAACCCGTCGACGCGGACCGCTCGCACGGTCGGCAGCAACATCGGAGCCGGCACGACCGCGAGCGCGTCGCGATCCTGCGCGACAGCTCGCAGCCCCGCTACGCCGGTCACCACGCGGACGACACCGCCTCGCTGGCCGAGGTCCGCCCAGGTGACCCGTCGGCCCGCCACCAGCCGGCGCGCCTCGGGCAAATCGATGTCGAGCGGCGGGCGGCGCACATGCACCGCCAGCGCCAGCGGCCAGGTCCAATGGCCGCGCGTCGGCGCCGGCTTCGCCGGAACCGCGCCGGGAGCGGGGCGGGCGGGCGACGAGGCCTGCTCCGACGTCGGCTGCGGTGCGGAGCCTGCGCTGCACCCGACCAGCGCCAGGCTCAGGCCGACAACCGCGGCCACCCGTCGACGCGCACGTCCCACGCCGGCGACGCTACCGCCCTGGCGACTTGACGCCACGGGCTACCGTGTCTCGCGGACCGCCTCAGGGAGGGGCCTGGGAGATGGATAGGGGCTAGGAGCTACGTGGCGAACAAGCAGCGCGGGGCCTCCGGGCAGCGCCTGGTGATCGTGGAGTCGCCGGCCAAGGCGCGTACGATCGCCGGCTACCTGGGTGCTGGCTACGTCGTGGAGTCCTCGATCGGCCACGTCCGCGACCTGCCGCACAACGCCGCCGAAGTGCCCGCACAGCTCAAGGGCGAGCCGTGGGCTCGGCTCGGGGTCAACGTCGAGGACGGTTTCACCCCCATCTACGTGGTGCCGCCGGACAAGAGGTCCCAGCTGGCGAAGCTGAAGCGGCTGCTCAAGGACTCCGACGAGCTCTACCTGGCCACCGACGAGGACCGGGAGGGCGAGGCGATCGCCTGGCACCTGCACGACGTGCTGCAGCCGAAGGTTCCGGTGCACCGCATGGTCTTCCACGAGATCACCCAGCAGGCCATCCAGGCCGCGATCGACAACCCGCGCAGCATCGACGAGCACCTGGTCGACGCGCAGGAGACCCGCCGCATCCTCGACCGGCTCTACGGCTACGAGGTCAGCCCGGTGCTGTGGAAGAAGGTGATGTCGGGTCTGTCGGCCGGACGGGTCCAGTCCGTGGCGACCCGGCTCGTGGTCGACCGGGAGCGCGAACGCATGGCCTTCCGGTCCGCGGCCTACTGGGACCTCGAGGCGAGCTTCGACGCGGGCGAGGGCAAGGACCCTCGGGAGTTCCCGGCCCGCCTGGCGGCGCTCGACGGGGTCCGGGTGGCGCAGGGCCGTGACTTCACCGCGCAGGGTCAGCTGCGTGGTGGCGGCGTCGTGCACGTCGACGGCGAGCGGGCCGGCGTGCTCGCCCAGGCGCTGCAGGACGCCGACTTCGCGGTCCGTTCGGTGGACGCGCGCCCCTACACCCGCAAGCCGTACGCCCCGTTCCGTACCACGACGCTGCAGCAGGAGGCCTCCCGCAAGATGGGCTTCAGCGCCTCGCGCACGATGTCGGTGGCGCAGCGGCTGTACGAGAACGGCCACATCACCTACATGCGCACCGACTCAACCGTGCTGTCGGCCACCGCCGTCCAGGCGGCGCGCGCCCAGGTGCGGGAGCTCTACGGCGCCGACTACCTGCCCGACCAGCCGCGGATGTACGCCGCCAAGGTCAAGAACGCGCAGGAGGCGCACGAGGCGATCCGGCCGGCCGGCGAGGCGTTTCGCACGCCGGCGGAGACCGGGCTGAGCGGCGAGGAGTTCCGGCTCTACGAGCTGATCTGGATGCGCACCGTCGCCAGCCAGATGCGAGATGCAGTGGGCCGCACGGTGTCGGTGCGCCTGGCTGCCCGGGCCGCCACGGGGGAGGACGCCGAGTTCGTCGCCTCCGGGCGCGTCATCACCTTCTACGGGTTCCTCAAGGCCTACGTCGAGGGCCACGACGACCCCGACTCCGAGCGCGACGACCGCGAGACCCGGCTGCCCGATGTCGCCGAGGGCGACCGCTTGCGGGTGACCCGGCTGGCAGCCTCGGAGCACACCACCAAGGCTCCGGCCCGCTTCACCGAGGCCACGTTGATCCGTGATCTCGAGGAGCGTGAGATAGGACGGCCGTCCACCTACGCCTCGATCATCGGCACCATCCTCAACCGCGGCTACGTCTACAAGAAGGGCACCGCGCTGGTGCCCGCCTGGCTGGCGTTCTCGGTGGTCCGGCTGCTCGAGGAGCACTTCGAGCGGCTGGTCGACTACGGCTTCACGGCCCGCATGGAGGACGTCCTCGACGACGTCGCCGGCGGCCGCGCCGAACGGGTCGGTGTGCTCGCGGGCTTCTACTTCGGGGACGGCGACCTCGAGGGACTGCGGGAGATGGCCGGCGACCTCGGTGAGATCGACGCCCGGCAGCTGTCGACGTTCCCGCTCGGCGAGAGCATCGCCGTGCGGGTCGGCCGCTATGGGCCGTACGTCGAGGACGCCGACGGCAACCGGGCCAACATTCCAGAGGACCTCCCGCCCGACGAGCTGACGCCCGAGCGGGCTCGTGAGCTGCTCGCCAACCCGACCGGCGTCGAGACCGAGCTCGGCACCGATCCGGCGACCGGGCACTCGATCGTGGCTAAGAACGGCCGCTACGGCCCCTACGTGACCGAGGTGCTGCCCGAGGACACCCCCAAGGGCGCCAAGCCGCGAACTTCCAGCCTGTTCGCCTCGATGTCGCTCGACACGATCACGCTCGAGCAGGCCTTGCGGCTGCTGACGCTGCCGCGAGTGGTGGGCACCGATCCCGAAGGCCAGCCGATCACCGCCCAGAACGGGCGCTACGGGCCGTACCTGAAGAAGGGCACCGACTCGCGCTCGCTGGAGTCCGAGGAGCAGCTGTTGATGATCACTCTCGACGAGGCGCTCGCCGTGTACGCCCAACCCAAGCAGCGCGGGCGCCGAGCCGCGGGTGCCCCGCTGAAGGAGCTGGGCGCCGACCCGGCCACCGGCTCGCCGGTGGTCGTCAAGGACGGTCGCTTCGGGCCGTACGTGACCGACGGCTCGGTCAACGCGACGCTGCGCAAGGACGACGCTGTCGAGTCGCTGACGCTCGAGCGCGCGGCCGAGCTGCTGGCTGAGAAGCGGGCGAAGGGTCCGACCTCCAAGCGCCCGGCCAAGCGCACCGCGAAGAAAGCCACGGCCAAGAAGGCGACCGTGAAGCGGACCACCGCGACGAAGGCTGCTGCGAAGCGGGCTGCTGCGACGAAGGCTGGCGCGAAGCAGGCCTGAGCCGCTGCCCGGGCCGCATTAGGCTGAGCCGGTGCCGGATGCGCCGACCACCTCATCGGCCGGCCGGGGCGGCATCCGCCCGGTCCTCGCCCTGCCCCTGTTCCGGCGGCTCTGGCAGTGCCTGGCGCTGGCCTCGCTCGCGGACTGGGTCGGCCTGCTGGCGGTGACCGCCTACGCCAACGCGCTGGCCGGCGACGACGCCGGCTCGCGCAACGTGGCGATCGCGGGCGTGCTGTTCGTCCGCCTGCTTCCCGCACTCGTGGTGGGACCGCTGGGCGGCTACGTTGCCGACCGGCTGGACCGGCGGACCACGCTGGTAGGCGGCCTGACGCTGCGCGCCGCGTTGTTTACGTCGATGCCGCTGGTGGGCACGCTGTCCTGGCTGGTGGTGGCCACGTTGCTGGTCGAGGCGGTCAACGTGGTGTGGCTGCCGACCAAGGACGCGCTGGTCCCCGATCTGGTCAGCCGCGAGCAGCTCGAGGACGGCAACCGGCTCAACCTCGCCACGAGCTACGGTGCCGCGCTGCCGGCAGCGGTCGTGTTCACCGGCCTCTCGTCGCTGGCCGAGCTGCTCGGCGCCCGCTGGCCCGCGGTGTCTGGCGCTCCGGCCGAGCTGTCCATGTATGTCGACACGGTGCTCCTCCTGGCGGCGGCGGCCCTCGCGTACACGCTGCGCGGCCTGCCGCCGGTGGCCGGCGGGGCTGTCGACGACAGCAACGTCATCACCACCATCGTGCAGGGCTGGGTCTACGTGGCGCGGACCCGCTCGGTGCGCGGCTTGGTCCTGGGCATCGTCGGTGCCTTTGCCGCCGGAGGCGTGGTGATCGGCCTGGCGCGGGTGTACGTCAGCGACCTGGGCGCCGGCGACCCCGGTTACGGCGTGTTGTTCGGGGCTGTCTTCCTGGGCCTCGCCACCGGCATGTGGTGGGGACCACGGGCCTTCGCCCGGGTGCCGCGCAGCCGGCTGTTCGGCCGCGCGATCATCGCCGCCGGAGTGTCGTTGGGCGCCTTCGCGGTCTCACCGCGGCTGGAGATCTCGGTGGTGCTGGCCGTCCTGGTCGGGCTGTGCGCGGGTCTGGCGTGGATCGTGGGCTACACACTGCTCGGCCTGGGCGTCGCCGAGGCGGTCCGCGGGCGCACGTTCGCCTTCGTGCAGTCGGCCGTCCGGCTCACGCTGGCCGGCGTGCTCGCGGTAGCGCCGCTGGTCGCGGCTGCGATCGGCAGCCACCGGTTCCCGGACGGGACCGACGGGGGGCTCACCTACAGTGGGGCGCAGCTCACGCTGGGCCTGGCCGCGCTGGTGTTCGTGGTGGCCGGGGTGGGCGCCCAGCGGCAGATGGACGAGAGAGGGGGGAGCTCCGGTGCGCGATGACCCAAGACGGCCCGAGCCCCCGCTCGAGGCGGCACCCGGATGGCGAAGTGACGCGGGGGTGTTCATCGCGCTGGAAGGCGGCGAGGGCGCCGGCAAGTCCACCCAGGCAAGCCTGCTCACCCAGTGGCTGCAGGAGCGCGGAGTGCCGGTGCTGCTCACCCGCGAGCCCGGCGGCACGCCGGTCGGTGGCGCGCTGCGCCAGCTGGTGCTCGACCCCGTCACCGGCGCGTTGTCGCCTCGGACGGAGGCACTGCTCTACGCGGCCGACAAGGCCGAGCACGTCGACACCGTGCTGCTGCCCGCCCTCGAGAGGGGCGCTGTCGTGGTGACCGACCGCTACGTCGACTCCACGCTGGCCTACCAGGGCGCCGGTCGCGAGCTGAGCCCGGTCGAGCTGGAGCAGGTGGCCCGGTGGGCGACGCACGACCTGCGGCCCCAGCTGACCGTGCTGCTCGACATCGACCCCCGCGCCGGAGCAGGACGCTTCGGCACCCCCGACCGCGTCGAGGCGGAGCCGGTGCAGTTCCATGACCGCGTGCGGTCGTCGTTCCTCGCGCTGGCCACCGCCGACCCGGCGCACTATCTGGTGCTTGACGCCACCGCGGAAGTCGACGTTCTCGCCGTGGCCATCCGCAGCAGGGTCACCCCACTGGTTGACGCGCTGGCGCTGGGGACCGCGCGATGAGCGTCTGGGACGACCTGGTGGGGCAGCAACCGCTCGTACGCCTGCTTCAGCGGGCGGTGCTCGCTGCGCAGGACCGACTGGCCGGTGGCAGCGGTTCAGGGATGACGCATGCGTGGCTCTTCACCGGTCCGCCGGGCTCCGGCCGCTCCAACGCCGCCCGCGCCTTCGCTGCTGCCCTGCAGTGCGAGCAGGGCGGCTGCGGTGTCTGCAACGCGTGCCGCACGGCGCTGTCCGGCGCGCATCCCGACGTGACGCTCGTGCGGACCGACGGGCTCTCGATCGGCGTGAAGGACATCCGCGAGCTCGTCCGCGCCGCTGCCCTGCGACCGAGCAGCCGGCGCTGGCAGTCGATCGTCGTGGAGGAGGCCGACCGGCTGACCCCCCAGGCCGCCGACGCCATGCTGAAGAGCCTGGAGGAGCCGGCCTCGCGCACCGTGTGGATGCTGTGCGCGCCCGCGGCAGAAGACGTGCTGATCACCCTGCGCTCACGCTGCCGCTCGGTGGTGCTGCGCACTCCGCCCACGAGCGCGGTGACCACGATGCTCGTCGAGCGGGACGGCGTGCCTGAGGGCATCGCAGCGTTCGCGGCACGGGCCTCCCTCGGTCACATCGGGCGGGCCCGCCGGCTGGCCCGCGACGAGGCGACCCGCAACCGGCGGCACGAGATCATCGCGCTGCCGCCGTCCTTGGTCGACCTGGGC
>JBBSGC010000072.1:0-10191 GCA_038254525.1 Propionibacteriales bacterium
AGGAGTCATGGGAAATGGCCAACCGCCTCGCCTCGGCAACAAGCCCGTATCTACTCCAACACGCAGAGAATCCAGTGGATTGGTGGGAGTGGGGGCCTGAAGCGTTCGCTGAAGCAAGGCGCCGTGATACACCAGTTTTGCTGAGCGTCGGCTACGCCGCGTGCCACTGGTGCCACGTGATGGCGCACGAGTCGTTCGAGGACGTGGAGACCGCGAACTACCTCAACGCGCACTTCGTGCCGGTCAAGGTGGACCGCGAGGAGCGGCCCGACGTGGACGCGGTCTACATGAGCGCCACCCAGGCGATGACCGGCCACGGTGGCTGGCCGATGACCTGCTTGCTGACGCCCGACCGTGAGCCGTTCTTCTGCGGCACCTACTTCCCCGACTCGCCGCGCCAGGGGATGCCGTCCTTCCGGCAGGTGCTCGAGGCGTTGACCGACGCGTGGATCGCGCGCCGCGACGAGGTGGACCGGGTGGGTGCCGAGGTCGTCGAACGGCTGCACCGGGCAACCGCGCCGATGAGCGGCGCAGCGCTGGGCGCCGGGGAGCTCGACGCGGCGGGCGCCCGGCTCGCCACCCAGTTCGACGCCCGGGCCGGCGGCTTCGGCAGCGCTCCGAAGTTCCCGCCGTCGATGGTGCTTGAGTTCCTGCTGCGCACCCATGCGCGTACGGGATCCTCCGCCACGCTCGCCATGGTCGACGCGACCTGTGCGGCGATGGCCCGCGGCGGCATCTACGACCAGCTCGCCGGTGGCTTCGCCCGCTACTCCGTCGACGGTGACTGGGTGGTTCCGCACTTCGAGAAGATGCTCTACGACAACGCGCTGCTGACCCGGGTCTACCTGCACTGGTGGCGCTCGACCGGCAATCGGCTGGCGGCTCGGATCGCGCAACAGAGTGCGGACTTCTGTGTACGCGAGCTGCGGACCGCCGAGGGTGGCTTTGCCTCGGCGCTGGACGCCGACTCACTCGACGCCTCCGGCCACAGCGTGGAAGGCGCCCACTACGCCTGGTCGCCGGGCGAGCTCCGCGAGGTGCTCGGCGACGACGACGGGCGGTGGGCGGCTGGGCTCCTCGGCGTCACCGAGCAGGGCACCTTCGAGCACGGCCGGTCGACGTTGCAGCTGCGCCGCGACCCCGACGAGCCCGCCCGGTGGGAGCGGGTGCGCCGCGCGCTGCTGACAGAGCGCGAGCGCCGTCCGCGCCCGGCTCGTGACGACAAGGTGGTCGCGGCCTGGAACGGCCTGATGATCAGCGCGCTGGCCGAGGTCGGCGTGCTGCTGGAGCGGCCCGACCTCCTCGATGCGGCGGTGGAAGCCGGGAAGCTGCTCAGCTCGCTGCACCTCGGCGGTGACGTGCTGTGGCGCACGTCGCGCAACGGGCGCCGGGGCGACAGCGCGGGGGTGCTCGACGACTACGGCTGCGTTGCCGCCGGCTTCCTGGCCCTGCTGGGCGCGACCGGCGAGCCGGTCTGGTTGGCGCACGCTGAGGCGTTGCTCGACCGGGCGCTGGACGCCTTCGGTGACGGCAACGGCGGCTTCTTCGACACTGCGGCCGACGCGGAGACACTGGTCCTGCGCCCCCGGGACGCCTCCGACAACGCCAGCCCGTCGGGCGTCTCCGCACTGGCCGATGCCCTGGTCGCGCTGTCGGCGGTCACCGGCTCGGCCCGGCACCGCGAGGCGGCCGAAGCCGCTGTCGCGTCCGCCGCCGGGCTCGCCGCGCAGGCGCCACGCTTCGCCGGGTGGACGCTGGCCGTCGCCGAGGCATTGGTCGCGGGTCCCGAGGAGATCGCGATCGTGGGCCAGCTGGACGACCCGCGGACCGGCGGGCTGCACCGGGCCGCGCTGCGACGCGCCCGCGCCGGCACCATGGTGGTCGTCGGGGAGCCATCCGAAGGGGCGTCGTCACCGGTCCCGCTGCTGAGGGACCGAGGCATGGTCGACGACGCGCCCACCGCGTACGTCTGCCGCGCGTTCGTGTGTGAGCGCCCGACGCACGTGTTGTGAACGCTGTCCGCCGGCGGGGGTGTTCGCTCCGCTGCTCGCTCTCCCGCTGTTCGCTGTCCGCGGATTGCGGAGTCCACGCTGCGGTGTAATAATCATTACATGAATACAACTGAAGCAATCCGTGGCTGGCTGACTGGCCGGCTGCCCGACGAGTGGTTCGACGGCGACCCGACCGTCGACATCGACCGCGACGAGATCGTGATCACCGGCCGGCTCCCCGCCCCCGCCGGCAAGGACGACTCCTCCGAGGATGAGCGCTCCGCCGCTGTGGCCGGACGGGTCCGCCGGTTCCGCGAGTCCACTCGCGACGAGCGGATCGCGATCGCCCGCGAGCTCGAGCACATGGCCGACCGCAAGGTCGCCTGGGGCGTCGAGACCGACGGCGACCGGACCCTGTTCACCTCACTGGCCGCACCGGTGATGACCCGGCTGCGCCAGCCGGAGCGTCGAGTGCTGGATACCCTGGTCGACGCCGGCGTGGCCCGCTCGCGGAGCGACGCCTTGGGCTGGTGCGTCCGACTGGTCGCCCAACACAGCGACGACTGGCTGGCCGAGCTGCGACAGGCGATGGAGCAGGTGGACGAGGTGCGCCAGCGCGGTCCGGCCGCCTGACCGTCGGGTCAGCGCAGCGCGTAGGCAGCCAGCGAGATGCCCGCGTAGTGGGAGCAGAACGCCGCGATCGTGAGGCTGTGGAAGATCTCGTGGAACCCGAACCACGCCGGAGCCGGGTTGGGTCGCCGAAAGGCGTACACCAGCGCACCAATCGAGTAGAGCGCACCACCGGCGAGCATCAACGTCACGATCACGGGTCCACCCGCGCGGGCGAAGTCGTGCAGCCAGAAGATCGCCGCCCAGCCCAACGCTATGTAGACCGGCACGTAGAGCCAGCGCGGTGCACCCACCCACAGCACGCGGAACGCCACGCCCAGCAGGGCACCGACCCAGACCAGCGTCAGCAGCACCACGGCGTCGCGGCCGTCGAGCAGCAGGATCGCGAACGGCGTGTAGGAGCCGGCGATCAGCAAGAAGATGTTGGCGTGGTCCAGCCGCTTGAGCCGGTCCTTGGCACGCGGGCTCCACGTGCCGGTGTGGTAGAGCGCGCTGACCCCGAACAGCAGCAGCGCAGTGACCATGAACACCGCGCTGGCGAGCCTGATCGCGGGTGTGGGTGACAGGGCGACCAGCACGATGCCGGCCCCGAGGGACAACGGGAGCGTGCCGGCGTGCAGCCAGCCCCGCAACCGGGGTTTGATCTCCTCGGCGACGTCGTGCAGTGTGTCGCTGACCTCGGCGGTGACCGACGACAGATGCTCGGGAGTCATGACTGGATCCCTCTCCCTCGGCTTCGGGGGACGCGACACGGAACCCGAGAATACGGTCCCGCTGCCCTGAGCGTAGGCACAATGGTCCGGGGTCGCAGCGCGTAGCCTGACCGGCGGGGATGCTGCGCCTCACGTCGCCGCGGACATCACAGCGAAGGGCCACGCACATGAGCTTGCGCGACATCGCGTACGGGCTCTACGAGCGCCGCCTGGTCGCCCACCTTCCCGCGGATCGGCTGCCCAAGCACGTCGGAGCCATCGTCGACGGGAACCGGCGCTGGGCGCGCGGCGCCGGGGCGGGGATCGCCGACGGCTATCTGGCGGGCGCAGACAAGATCACCGAGTTCGTCGACTGGTGCGACGAGCTGCACGTGGAGGTGGTGACGCTGTGGCTGCTCTCGACCGACAACCTCGAGCGCCCGGAGCACGAGCTAATGGCGCTGCTGGCCGTCATCGAGGACCTGGCTGAGGAGCTGGCCGCCGGTGGCCGGTGGCGCATCCAGCCGCTGGGTGCGCTCGACCTGTTGCCCGCCTCGACCGTGACCCGTCTCAAGGCGGTCGCCGATGCCACCCGCAACGTCGAGGGGATGACGGTCAATGTCGCCGTCGGCTACGGGGGGCGCCACGAGCTCGCGGACGCCGTGCGGTCGCTCCTGCACGAGCACGCCTCGCGCGGGACCACCATCGAGGAGCTGGCCGAGGTGCTCGACATCGAGCACATCGCCGACCACCTCTACACCAGGGGTCAACCCGACCCCGACCTCGTGATTCGTACGTCGGGTGAGCAGCGCCTCGGCGGCTTCCTGCTGTGGCAGAGCGCGCACAGCGAGTTCTACTTCTGCGAGGCGCTGTGGCCGGCGTTCCGGCGGGTCGACTTCTTGCGCGCGATCCGCTCCTACGTCGCCCGCCAGCGGCGCTACGGCCGCTGAGGCTCAGCGCTCGACGTCAGCGCTCGACCGTCACGCCGCGCCAGAACGCCACTCGCCCGGTGATCTGCTCCGCGGCCTGTTTCGGCGCCTGGTAGGTCCATGCCGCGTCGGGGTTGCGCTCCCCGTCGACGACCACGGTGAGGTAGGTGGCGGTGCCCTTCCAGGGGCACACGCTCGTGGTCTCGGTGGGTTCGACCATCGTGTCGTCGACGCTGTCGCGAGGGAAGTAGAGGTTGCCCTCCACCTCGACGACGTCGTCACTCTCGGCGATGGTCGCACTATGCCAGGTCGCTCGTGCCATGCCGCCAGCATGGACCTCAAGCGGCGGCGGCGCATCTTCGCTCCCGGAGCGGTCCGGATGCGCCCGATGTTCACCACGCGGGCGGGCGTGTCGACCCTTCGGCAGCCGGAGCCGGTCCGTAGCGTCGGCAGAGTCCGCAGGCGTGCAGCCCGGCCGCCTCCGGAGGACCCGCAGGAAGGGATCTGACGTGGCAGCTCGACGCACAGGCACCCCGCAGCAGGCCGCGAGACCCGCACCGTCCGGGCGCCGGACCTATGTGCTGGACACCAGCGTGCTGCTCGCCGACCCGCGCGCGGTGCTGCGCTTCGACGAGCACGAGGTGGTGTTGCCCGTCGTCGTGATCACCGAGCTGGAGGCCAAGCGCAACCACCCGGAGCTGGGCTACTTCGCCCGGTCGGCGCTGCGGTTCCTCGACGGCCTGCGCATCGAGCACGGCCGGCTCGACGCGCCGTTGCCGGTCGGCGATGACGGCGGCACCATCCGGGTCGAGCTCAACTCCACCGACCCGCAGACGCTGCCGGCCGGGTTCCGGCTCGGTGACAACGACACCCGCATCCTCGCGGTGGCCCGCAACCTGTCCCTCGACGGAGCCCAGGTCACGCTGGTCAGCAAGGACCTGCCGCTGCGGGTCAAGGCCAGCGCGGTGGGTCTGGACGCGCAGGAGTACCGCGCTGAGCTGGCGGCCGAGTCAGGTTGGACTGGCATGGCCGAGCTCGAGGTGCAGGCCGCGGACATCGACGACCTCTACGCCGCCGGCGTCATCGACCTCGACGAGGCGCGCGAGCTGCCGTGCCACACCGGCCTGGTCCTGCTGTCGGAGCGGGGCAGCGCGCTCGGTCGCGTCGGGCCAGACAAGCGGATCCGGCTGGTGCGCGGTGACAAGGAGGCGTTCGGCATCCGGGGGCGCTCCGCCGAGCAGCGGGTCGCCCTGGAGATGCTGCTCGATCCGGAGGTCGGCATCGTCTCCCTCGGCGGCCGCGCCGGAACCGGCAAGTCCGCCCTGGCCCTCTGCGCCGGTCTCGAGGCGGCGCTGGAGCGACGCCAGCACAAGAAGGTGGTGGTCTTCCGGCCGCTCTTCGCGGTCGGGGGGCAGGAGCTGGGCTACCTGCCGGGCAACGAGTCGGAGAAGATGGCGCCCTGGGCGCAGGCGGTGTTCGACACGCTGGGCGCCGTCGCCTCGGCGGAGATCATCGACGAGGTGCTGGACCGCGGCATGCTCGAGGTGCTGCCGCTGACCCACATCCGCGGCCGGTCGCTGCACGATGCGTACGTCGTGGTCGACGAGGCGCAGTCGCTGGAGCGCAACGTGCTGCTCACCGTGCTGTCGCGGATCGGCGCCAACTCCAAGGTCGTGCTGACCCACGACGTCGCCCAGCGCGACAACCTGCGGGTGGGCCGCCACGACGGCGTCGTCGCCGTGGTCGAGAAGCTCAAGGGCCACCCGCTGTTCGCCCACGTCACGCTGACCCGCTCCGAGCGTTCGCCGATCGCGGCGCTGGTGACCGAGATGCTCGAGGACATCCAGCTCTGAGCCTCGCCGCCGGTAGGGCCGCTTGACGCGGGTCAGGTCAGCCGATGCAATGGGCGGGCAACCCTCTCATCACGGATCGTCCGGCACGTACCTGCCGGTGAAGGGACTCCTCTGCCATGGCCAACGTCATCTACGACTCCGCGACCTGCATCTACCCGGGCGCTGAGCGGCCCTCGGTCGACAAGCTCGACCTCAGCATCGAAGACGGCGAGTTCATGGTCTTCGTCGGCCCCTCCGGGTGCGGCAAGTCCACGTCCCTACGGATGTTGGCGGGCCTCGAGGAGGTGAGCGAGGGAGCCATCACGATCGGCGACCGCGACGTCACGACGATGCCGCCAAAGGACCGTGACATCGCGATGGTGTTCCAGAACTACGCGCTCTACCCGCACATGAGCGTGGGCGACAACATGGGCTTCGCGCTCAAGATGGCCGGGGTGGGCAAGGAGGAGCGGGCCCGCCGGGTCCAGGAGGCCGCCAAGCTGCTCGGCCTCGAGGAGTTCGTCGACCGCAAGCCCAAGGCGCTGTCGGGTGGCCAGCGCCAGCGGGTCGCGATGGGGCGGGCGATCGTTCGTGAGCCACAGGTGTTCTTGATGGATGAGCCGCTGTCCAACCTCGACGCCAAGCTCCGGGTGTCGACCCGAGCGCAGATCGCGTCCCTCCAGCGTCGGCTGGGCATCACCACCGTCTACGTCACCCATGACCAGGTGGAGGCCATGACGATGGGTGACCGGGTCGCGGTGCTCAAGGACGGGCTGCTGCAGCAAGTGGACACGCCCCTGAACCTCTACGACAACCCGGTCAACGCGTTCGTCGCCGGCTTCATCGGCTCCCCGGCCATGAACCTGTTCAACGGCGACGTGACCTCCGACGGCGTCCAGGTCGGCTCGCTCACGATGCCGATCAGCCCGGCCGCGCGCAAGGCGGTGGCCAACGACTCATCGGTCACCGTTGGCGTCCGGCCGGAGTCGTTCCACACGGTCGGCGCCGGAGAGCCCGGTCTGGACGTCACCGTCGAGGTGGTCGAGGAGCTGGGCGCGGACGCGTACATCTACGCGACGATGCCCAGCTCGGGCGACTTCGACGGCAACGTGGTGGCGCGGCACGAAGCGCGCTCAGTGCCACAGCGGGGCGCCACGGTCCGGTTGGCGACCACCTCGGACAAGGTGCACATGTTCTCCACGAGCACCGGGCTACGCCTGCCGGTGTGATCGCCCGGCGGGAGCGTCGGGGTGGCCAGCTGGTCGGTGTCCGACGGGTGAATGTCGGCCGGGATGTCCCCAGGGCGAGATGTCTCGGTTTGATAACGGTGCCCGGGTCGGGCAGGGTGGCTGGGACCACCCCCCGTTCTACAAAGGAACTTCGTGTCCGAACGCTGTCCCCGACCCGGCCGGCACCAGGCTCGTCACAAGGCCCGGACCCCGCTTGCCCGGGCCAGGTCCGGCTTCGGCCGCCTCGTGCCCCCACTTCCACCGCCCCGTCTTCTGGCCGGCGCGGCCGCCGGGGTGCTGGCTGCTTCAGCCGTTGCCGGTGGTGCAGTGCTCGCCCAGACAGCGCCAGCACCCGCTCCGGAGGTGTCCGCCTCGGCTGCGGCGCAGGCCGACGGGCCGGCAGCGCGGCCCACTGATCGAGCCCCGCGTCCGCCGGCCGCCTCGGCGCCCACCTCGGCTGCCCCGACCAGCCCGCCGCCCGCGCTGAGCTACCGGCGCGATGTCCCCGGCGTCAGCCGGAACTCGGCACGTCCGGCACTGCCTCCCGCGCCGACGGCCACGGCGGGTGCCCGAACCGGGGCAGCGCACCACCAGGCACCGGCACCGGCACCGGCACCGGCTCCGGCTCCGGCTCCGGTGCAGCGCAGCCCGACCACACCTCCGGTGGCGACCAACCCTCCGACCGCTGCCCCGGTGGCCGCCGACCCCCGCGACGTCGCCCGCGCGATGCTCCCCAGCTACGGATGGTCCGACGCCGAGTTCGGCTGCCTCGACGAGCTGTGGGTCAGCGAGAGCGACTGGAACCCCTCGGCGACCAACCCGACGTCCGGGGCCTATGGCATCCCGCAGGCGCTACCCGCGGAGAAGATGGCCAGCGCGGGTGCCGACTGGCGCACCAACGCCGCGACCCAGATCGCCTGGGGGCTCGGCTACATCCGCGACTCCTACGGCTCGCCCTGCTCGGCCGACGCGTTCAAGCAGGCCAACGGCTGGTACTGAGCCAACCCGTGGACTGCCGCCCGATCGCCCGGGGGCAGCCCCCGCGGCGGTGACGGCGACTGGCGCGGACGCACCGAGGCGGGTCGCGCCTGCGTGCCAGGATGGTTCGCGTGACGACGACCGAGGACGCCCCGGCGCCCGCCGGTGCGCATGCCTACCCGGGCGCTACGAGAGCCGGGGCAGCCAGCAGGCTGGCGCCGTACGCGGTGGGCGGAGCTGCCCTGGTCGTCTACTGCACGATGTCACTGGCCCGGTTGCACCGCCTGGCCAGCCAGTCGTGGGACGTCGCTATCTTCGAGCAGGCGATCCGCGGCTACGCCCATCTGAGCGCGCCCATCGTCGATGTCGAGGGTCCTGGCTACAACTTCTTCGGCGACCACTTCAGCCCCGCTCTGGCGGTGTTCGCGCCGTTCTACCGGCTCTTTCCCAGCGCAGCGACGTTGCTGGTCGGGCAGGCACTGCTGATCGCCGCGTCCGTCGTCGTGGTGACCCGGTTGGCCCTGCGCCGCGTCGGCACTGCCGCCGGGGTGGTGATCGGCGCGTCCTACGCGGTGTCGTGGGGAGTGCAGTCGGCGGTCAACTTCGACTTCCACGAGGTCGCCCTCGCCACCCCGCTGCTGGCGCTGGCAGGCGCGGCGTTCGTCGAGCGGGACTGGCGGCGGGTGGTGCTGTTCGCGGCTCCACTGGTGTTGGTGAAGGAGGACCTGGCTCTTACCGCCGCCACCATCGGGCTCGTGGTCGCGCTGGCCGGCGGCCGCAGGTATGGCGTCGGTCTGCTGCTCGGCAGCATCGGCGCCTTCTTGGTCGAGACGCTGGTGGTCATTCCGGCCTACAACCCGGAGGGGGTCTACAACTACTGGCCGCAGGCAGGCGCCGGACCGGGCCTGCTCGGGCGGCTGTGGGGGCTCCCGCACGAGATGGTGTCGCCGACGGTCAAGGTCTCGACACTGCTGCTGGTCGTCGCGGTCAGTGCGTTGCTGGCGCTGCGCTCCCCGTGGCTGCTGGTGGCGGTGCCCAACCTGGTGATCCGGTTCGTGTCCGACAACCAGAACTACTGGAGCACCGACTGGCACTACTCCCTGACCACGATGACGGTGGTCTTCGTCGCGCTCGTCGACGGCATCGCCCGGGCCCGCCGACGCGGTCCGGACTGGCTGCGGCGCTATGCCGTGCACGCCCCCGCGGCGGTAGGCGCGGTGGCGCTGGTCTTGTGCATGCAGTTCCCGTTCCGGACGCTCCTGCAGCCGTCGACCTATGCGGGCGGCCCGCGGGCCACCCATGCCCAGCAGGTGCTCGCGATGATCCCGGACGGGACCAGCGTCGTTACCGACATCGGCCTGATCACCCCGCTGGTCGCCGGCCACACCGTCTACTGGGTCGGGCGGACCAACGCCTCGGTGACCGCCGACTACGTGCTGCTCGACGACTCCACCTGGGGGGGTCAGCCACCGGCGGTCGTGTCCTATGCCGAGCAGCTGCAGCCGGCGGCGACCTACCGCCTGGTCTATGACGCCGGGGGGTTCCAGCTCGCCCAGCGGGTCGGCTGAGCGCCGGGTCACGGCCCGGTCATGCGCTCCACGTCGAGCGCTTCGTCGAGCTGGCTCTCGGTGAGCTCGCCCCGCTCGACGTGGCCGCGCTCGATGACCACCTCCCGGATCGTCTTGCCTTCCCGGACGGCCTGTTTGGCGATGGCGGCGGCGGCCTCGTAGCCGATCATCCGGTTCAGCGGCGTCACGATCGACGGCGATGACTCGGCGTACGCACGGGCGCGCTCCACGTTGGCGGTGATGCCGTCGATGCACCGGTCGGCAAGCACCGTGCCGCTGGTGCTGAGCAGCCGGATCGACTCGAGCAGGTTGCGCGCCATCACCGGCAGCATGACGTTGAGC
>JBBSGC010000073.1:0-10128 GCA_038254525.1 Propionibacteriales bacterium
GCCCTCGCGGCGGGCGCCGAGCCGGACGCAGGCACGCGATGAGCATCGCCGAGGCCCGCGGCCCCCGCCTGGACGCGCTGGCCCGGGTGGAGGGGCGCGACAAGGTCACCGGAGCCGCGACCTACGCCCACGAGTACCCGGTCGACGACGTCGCGTACGCCTGGCCGGTGACCGCCACGGTCGCCGCTGGGCGGGTGCGGGCGGTCGACGTCGAAGGGGCGCTGAGCGAACCAGGTGTCCGGGCCGTCCTCTGGCACGCGAACGCGCCGCGGCTGGTCGACACCGGTGAGGCGCTCGCGACGGTGCTGCAGTCGGCCGAGGTGGCCTACCGGGGCCAGCTGGTGGCGCTGGTCGTCGCCGACACCGCCGAGCAGGCCCGGGAGACCGCCAGCCGGCTCGACGTCACCTACGACAGCGCTCCGCACGACGTGACGTTCAGCGCCGAGTCCCCAGCGCTGTACACCCCCCAGGGCGGTGACGAGGTCACGACCACCGAACGCGACACCGCCGCGGCGTTCGGCGCCTCGCCGGTGCAGGTGGCGGCGACCTACCGGACGCCGCCGCAGCACAACTGCCCGATGGAGCCGCACGCCACCACCGCGGTGTGGGACGGCGAGCGGCTCACCGTCTATGACTCCACGCAGGGCGGCCACCCGGTGCGAGCGACGCTGGCGAAGGCCTTCGGCATCGACCCGGACCGGGTCCGCGTGGTGGCCCGGCACGTGGGCGGTGGCTTCGGCGCCAAGGGCACCCCGCGCCCCGCCGTGATGCTCGCGACGCTGGCGGCCCGCGAGGTGGGCCGCCCGGTCAAGATCGCGCTGACCCGTCAGCAGCTGTTCGACCTCGTCGGCTACCGCACACCGACGATCCAGACCGTACGCCTCGGTGCCGACACCGACGGGCGGCTGCGCTCGATCTGTCACGAGTCGGTCGAGCAGACCTCGACGGTGGAGGAGTTCACCGAGGGGGCGACCGCCGCCACCACGATGATGTACGCCGCGCCGCACCGGCACACCGCCCAACGGCTGGTCCGCCTCGACGTGGCGGTCACCTCGTGGATGCGGGCGCCGGGGGAGTGCCCCGGGATGTATGCGCTGGAGTCGGCGATGGACGAGCTCGCGGTCGCCACCGGGATCGACCCGGTCGAGCTGAGGATCCGCAACGAGCCGCCAGTCGATCCGGGCACCGGCGCGCCGTTCTCCAGCCGGCACCTGGTGGAGTGCCTGCGGCTGGGCGCCGAGCGCTTCGGCTGGGACGGCCGGGACCCCCGGCCACGGAGCAGCCAGATCGGTGGCGAGCTCGTCGGCACCGGGATGGCCAGCTCGACCTACCCGGTCAACGTCATGCCGGCCAGCGCCCGGGCACGGGCCGAGCCCGGCGGCCGGTTCACGGTGTCGATCAACGCCACCGACATCGGCACCGGCGCCCGCACGGCGCTGCTGATGCTGGCCGCCGAGGCGCTCGGCACCACACCCGACGCGGTCCGCGTCCGGATCGGTGACACCGACCTGCCGCGGGCGTGGGTCGCCGGCGGCTCGACCGGCACCACGTCGTGGGGGATGGCGGTCACCAAGGCGTGCACCGAGCTGTGCTCCACGCTGGCCAGCCGGCATCCCGGCGGCGTGACCGCGGAGGGCGTCGAGGTCACCGTCGACATCGACGACGACATCGAGGCCATGAGCGAGGTCAGCCGGCACGCGTTCGGTGCCCAGTTCGTCGAGGTACGGGTGGACAGTGCAACCGGGGAGATCCGGGTCCCACGAATGACCGGTGTGTTCGCGGCCGGCCGGATCGTCAACGCGCGTACGGCTCGCTCCCAGCTGGTCGGTGCGATGACGATGGGACTGTCCATGGCGCTGCACGAGGAAGGCGTGGTCGACGCCGCCTTCGGCGGCTTCGCCAACCACGACCTGGCCGGCTACTCGATTGCCACCACCGCCGACGTCGGCGACATCGACGTGACCTGGCTCGACGAGGACGACGACGACGTGAACCCGATCGGCACCAAGGGGGTCGGTGAGATAGGCATCGTGGGCACCGCCGCCGCGATCGCCAACGCCGTCTACCACGCGACCGGCGTGCGCGTCCGCGACCTGCCCATCCGCCTGGACAAGGTCGGCGTCCTGGGCGCAGCCAGCCGCTAGGGTCGAGCCGAGGCCTCGCTCCCGTAGCCCAATCGGCAGAGGCAGACGGCTTAAACCCGTTCCAGTGTGGGTTCGATCCCCACCGGGGGCACCGCGCGGTACGCGCGGTGGCGGCGGCCCTCGACGGGGCACAAAGCTGCGCCGTCGGGCGTTGTGACTTGTGCGGCAGCCAGGCAGAGCCGCCCGGCTACGCTGGAATCTCGGAACCTAGCTCCCCGCCGCGGCGGGGGACGGAGGAAGCATGAAGAGCAACAACCCGGTGTTCGCGCGCAGCGACACGTTCAACGGGCGCGGAGCCAACGCCTACGGCAACCCCACCTATCCCGGCGCGGGTGCCTACGACGGCTACGGCGCGCCGTCTACCTGGTCGGTCGGCTCGCCCGGCCCGCAGGTCGACACCGGTCGGATCACCATCGACTCGGTCGTGCAGAAGACCGCTCTCACGCTGGGCGTGCTCGTGGTGGCCGCCGGCGCCACCTGGCTCTACGTCGGCAACATGACCGACGCCAAGGTGTCGCTGGTCGGCGGGCTCGCCATCGGTGGCGCGCTGGTCGGCTTCGCGCTGGCGATGGTCAACTCGTTCAAACGGGTGATCAGCCCCGCCTTGGTGCTTGCGTACGCGGTCGCCGAGGGCGTGTTCATCGGTGCGATGTCCAACCTCTTCGAGGCGATGTACCCCGGGATCGTGCTGAGCGCGGTCGCCGGGACGCTGATGGCCTTCGCCGGCACCCTGACCGCCTACAAGGTGCTCGACATCAAGGTGACCGACAAGTTCCGCCGAGGCGTGGTTGCGGCCATGTTCGCCTTCGTCGGGGTTGCGATGCTCGACCTGGTGCTCGGGATCTTCGGGCTCAACTTCGGTTTCAACGGCTACGGCACCCTCGGGCTGATCTCAAGCGTCGTGGGCGTCGTGCTCGGCGTCCTCATGCTGATCCTCGACTTCGACTACGTCGAACAGGCGGTGGCCGTCGGCGCCCCGGAGCGGGAGTCGTGGCGGGCGGCGTTCGGGCTGACCGTCACGCTGGTCTGGCTCTACATCGAGATCCTACGGATCCTGGCGATTCTGCGCGGCAACGACTGACCGGCGGCGACTGACCCGGCGGCGACTGACCCGGCGCCGACCGACCGGCCCGCGCGCGGCCCACTCACTCGAAGGAGCGGCGCGACCTCTGCAAGGCGTGCTCGTGGACGATGGCCGTGGCATGTCCGTGCGCCAGCCCGTACTCGTCACGCAGCCAGTTGACCCGGTCCTCGAAGCGGCCGAAAGCCGGTCCGGACTCCAGGTGCTCGAACCACTCGGGTATCTGCTTGCCGGTTGCTTCTGGGACTCGCGCCACCAGCAGCTGATGAGTCTCTTCCGAGTGATGCATCCGCACGGTCCTCTCGACGAGCCTGTGCACCCGAGGGTGCCGCACGGCTCAGCCTCAAGACAAGGCCTGGCAGCGCTCAGCTGACCCCACAGGACTGTCCAGCCACGTCCGCGAGCTCCCGTTCACCAACGTCGGGACGGGCCGCGCCGGCGGTCGCCTCGGGCGGCAGCGCCCGCCGGCGGTGCCGGAGCTGTGCCCAGCGTCCCCGCGGTCCGCGCTCCCGTCCGGCGACCGACGCCGAGCTGACCTCCGTGCCCGCGAGGTAGGCGGCCTCCCAGGCGGCGGCGCGCACCGGAAGCACCGGCTCCCGACGCGCCAACGGCAGGTCGCCGGCTGTGTCGGCGTCCTCGAGCGAGGCGATGACCGACGGCAGGAGGACCTGGACCATGCTGGTGTAACCGGCCTGTGACGGGTGGAACCGGTCGGCGCCGAAGAACTTCCCCGGCGACTGCGCGAACTGCCGGCCGAGCAGCGCCGCCAGGGAAACGGTCAGCCCACCCGCCTCGACGACCGCTACGGTCTGCGCGGCGGCCATCCGGCGGGACAAGAAGCGAGCGACCTGGCGCAGCGGCGGGGCGACCGGGCCGATCGTGCCCATGTCCGGGCAGGTCCCCACCACAACGCGGGACCCGCCGTCGACCAGGCGCTGCGCGGCCCTGCCGAGCGCGGCCACTGCCGCCGACCGGCGGACCCCGTGAGTGATGTCGTTGACGCCGACGATCACCACAGTGACGTCTGGGCGGACGGTGACGGCGTCGATCTGCCCGTCGAGATCGGCGCTGCACGCGCCCACGAACGCCCGGCAGGTCACCTGGACCGGCCGGCCGGTGCTGACGGCCAGGTCGGTGCCCAGCATGGCGGCCGGCGTGCAGGCGGGCTCGTCGACCCCGTAACCGGCGGCCGCGGAGTCACCGAGCACGAGCAGCGTCAGCGGATCGCCGGGCAGGTGCGCCCCGTAGGAGCCGTCGGCCTCGGGTGGGGTGGAGCTGGCGGGGCCGATGCTGCGCCGGGCCAGCAGCGCCTCGAGCTTGATCACGCCGAACAGCCCACCGCCGGCCAGGCCGAGTCCCCCGCCGCCATAGAGCGCCCTCGAAGTGAGCAGTCGCCGCACCCCCGACCTGCCCACCGCTCCTCCTCGTTGTCGCGCTCAGACCGCCGCCCCGGGCCGGGTGCGTCAACGATGATGCACCCTCCACGCCGTTGTCCGCCTGCGCGTTACTCAATCGCAATGGCGCCTACGCTGGCGCTCATGGAGTACGTCGACTCACTTGTGGAGCTTTTCGGCAACACACCTCTGGTACGCCTGCAGCGGGTCACCGACGGCGCGACCGCAACGGTGCTGGCCAAGGTGGAGTACTTCAACCCCGGTGGCAGCGTCAAGGACCGGATCGCCCAGCGGATGGTCGAAGCCGCCGAGGCGGACGGCTCGCTCAAGCCCGGCGGCACCATCGTCGAGCCGACCAGCGGCAACACCGGCGTCGGCCTGGCCATCGTCGCCCAGGCCAAGGGCTACTCCTGCGTGTTCGTCTGCCCGGACAAGGTCAGCGAGGGCAAGCGCAATGTGCTCAAGGCGTACGGGGCCGAGGTGGTGGTCTGCCCCACGGTGGTGCCGCCGGAGCACCCGAACTCCTACTACAACGTCTCCGACCGGCTGGTCCGCGAGATCGACGGGGCGTGGAAGCCCGACCAGTACTCGAACCCCGAGAACCCGCGCTCGCACTACGAGTCGACCGGCCCGGAGATCTGGCGGCAGACCGATGGACGGATCACGCACTTCGTCGCCGGCATCGGGACTGGCGGCACGATCAGTGGCGCCGGACGCTACCTCAAGGAGGTCAGCGACGGGCGCGTGCAGGTGATCGGCGCCGACCCGGCCGGCTCCGTCTATTCCGGCGGGTCCGGGCGGCCCTACCTCGTGGAGGGTGTCGGTGAGGACTTCTGGCCCACGACCTACGACCGGAACATCTGCGACCGGATCATCGAGGTGCCTGACCGGGACTCTTTCCACACCACCCGCCGGCTGGCCCGCGAGGAGGCGTTGCTGGTCGGGGGCTCCTGCGGCATGGCCGTCGCTGCCGCCGTGCGGCTCGCGACCGAGCTCGACGACTCTGAAGCGGTCATCGTGGTGCTCCTTCCCGACGGCGGTCGCGGCTATCTGTCGAAGGTCTTTGATGACGCGTGGATGGCGCGTTTCGGCTTCCTGGAGCCGACCGGAGAGCAGACCGCCGGGCAGGTGCTGCGCGGCAAGGACGGCTCGCTGCCGGCGCTCGTGCACACCCATCCCAAGGAGACGATCGCCGAGGCGGTCGGGATCCTGCGCGAGTTCAACGTCTCGCAGATGCCCGTGGTGCGTGCCGAGCCGCCGGTGATGGCCGCGGAGGTGGCCGGCTCGGTCTCCGAGCGGGCCTTGCTGGAGGCGTTGTACGCGGGCCGGGCCCGGCTGTCGGACCGGGTGGAGCAGCATCTGGAACCGGAGCTGCCGACCGTGGGCGCCGGTGAGCCGGTCGCGCACGCGGTGCAGGCGCTCGAGACCGCCGATGCCGTGGTCGTGCACGACGACGGGGCGCCGGTGGGCGTGCTCACCCGCGTGGATCTGCTCGGCTTCCTCGCCGGCGGCTGATCGCGGGCCACGCTCCTGAGAGGACGCGTCGAAGTAACCGTCCGCAGTGGCAGCGTTTAGGCGTCGTTAACCCTGCTCCGTGCACGCTGGTGAACATGAACATGGTCACTGAGCGAGGGCGTCGTCGCCGAAGTAGCGGGCGATCGTCGAGTCGCGTACCCCTGGCAGCCGTCGCGGCCTTCGCCGCGCTCAGCGGAGCGTTACTGCTGCACGCTCCAGCACCGTCGGCGGCGGCTGCCAGCGTCTCGTCGCCAACCAAGGTGTTGACGATCGTGGAGGAGAATCACTCCTACCTGCAGATGCGTACCCAGCTGCCGTACTTGTTCGGCCTGGCGCAGAAGTACGGCTACGCGACCGACTGGACCGCAATCACCTATCCGTCGTTGCCGAACTACCTCGCGATCGTCGGCGGTTCCACCTTCGGCGTGACGAGTGACGGAGCACCGAGGTACAACGCGCCGAAGGTCGGCAACGCTGCGTCCATCTTCGACCAGGCGCTCGACACCGGCAGGACCGCCAAGACCTACGCCGAGACGATGCCTAACAACTGCGCTCTCACTCCTTCGGGTCAGTACGCCGTCAAGCACAATCCATGGCCCTATTTCTCATCGAGCCGGACCCGCTGCAACAGCCACGACGTGCCCCTGACCTCGCTCAACACAGACGCGTCAAACGGGACCCTGCCGAATGTCGGCATGGTCGTGCCCAACCTGTGCAACGACGCCCACGACTGCTCGCTGTCGGTCGCCGACGGTTGGCTGCGGGCGCACCTACCCGCCATCCTGGCTGGCCCGGACTTCACCAGCGGCAAGCTGACCGTGGTGGTGACCGCTGACTCCGACGACCGCCGGAGCGGCAACAAGGTGCTTACGGTCGTCATGCACGCAGGCATGACCTCGAAGGTCGTCTCAAGCCATCTCAGCCACTACTCGCTGACCCGCTACTACGCCCAGGTGCTCGGCGTCACCCCGCTAGGCGCCGGCGCCTGCGCGCCAGACATGAAGGCGGCGTTCGGACTCTGACTCCGGGAGTCGTCACCGCAGCGCACCGCCACGATCGTCGGCCTCCGCTGTCAGGTGTGCTGTGTCGCATACTTCAAACCCGTGGCGCTGCTTCGTGGCACAAATCGCTATGGCGCGGCACAATGAAAAGATGGATGCCACGCTCGTGCTCGGTCGACAGGGTCGTATGGTCATCCCCGCTGCAGTCCGCGAAGCCTTGGGGCTGGCTGCGGGGGACCGGCTCCATCTGCGCCTGGACGGCGACCGGCTCGTGCTCCAGCGCCCGCGAGATGCGGTGGCGGAGCTGCGACTGCTCGGCGCCCCGGTGCCCCGGTCGCGTTCGCTCGTCGAGGAGCTGCTGGCCGAGCGGCGGACCGCCGCAGCAACCGAATGACCGTGCTTGACGCCTCCGCTGTGCTGGCTGTCGTCCATGACGAGCCGGGTGCAGCCCGGGTGGTGGCGGCCCTGCCTGGCGCATTGCTCGGGGCCGTCAACCTGGCCGAGGTGGTCGGCAAGCTGGTAGACGAAGACATAGACGTCCGCCGGCTCAGTCAGCTCCTGGCGGCTACCGGAGTCACCGTCGAGCCCCTGCTTGCCGAGGATGCCGAGCTGGCTGGCGCCATGCGTGGCCTGCCCGGCGGGCGGGGGTTGTCGCTCGGCGACCGCTGCTGCCTCGCGCTGGCCGTCCGCAGCGAGCCCCCGGAGGTGCTGACGGCGGACCGTGCGTGGGCAGACCTCGACCTGCCGGTGCAAGTACGGCTGCTCCGGTAGTCAGTCGGTGGCGACGCCGGTGCCGATCGGGCAGGTGACGCCCGTCCCGCCGACTCCGCAGTAGCCCATCGGGTTCTTGTCGAGGTACTGCTGGTGGTAGTCCTCGGCGTAGTAGTAAGTCTCGAGCGGCACGATCGACGTGGTGATCTCGCCGTAGTGGTGCTGGCCCAAGACATCGGCGTAGGCAGAGCGCGACGCCTCGGCGGCCTGCCGCTGCGCCTCGTCGGTGTAGAGGATCACCGACCGGTACTGGGTGCCGACGTCGTTGCCCTGCCGCATGCCCTGGGTCGGGTCGTGGCCCTCCCAGAAGACCTTGAGCAGCTGCTCGTAGGACACTCGCGCCGGGTCGTAGACGACACGGACAACCTCGGCGTGGCCGGTCCGCCCGCTGCAGACCTCCTTGTAGGTCGGGTTCTCGGTGTGCCCGCCGGCGTAGCCGACCGAGGTGGACCAGACTCCGGGGACCTGCCAGAACTTGCGCTCCTCGCCCCAGAAGCAGCCCATCCCGAAGACCGCTTCGCGGTAGCCCGCCGGCTGCTCGCCCTCGAGCGGCGTTCCCAGCACGGTGTGCCGGTCGCCGACGGCGAACGGGCGGTCGTCGCGACCGCCGAGCGCCTCGTCGGCGCTCGGCAGCGAGGTCTTGTGGCGTCCGAACAGCACGGGTCCTCCAGGAGTAGGGATCTGCCTTTTCCAACCGCACCGGCCGCGGATTCGTTCCCTCGCGCCTCTACGCTTGCGCGGGTGAGCGACCCCAGTCCGTTGCCGACGACCGAGCCGAGCGCGGAGCACGGCTTCGAGACCCTCGCCATCCACGCCGGTCAGGAGCCCGACCCGGCCACGGGCGCGGTGGCGCCGCCCATCCACCCGACCAGCACCTACCGGCAGGACGGCGTGGGGGGCCTGCGCGGCGGCTACGAGTACTCCCGCACCGCGAACCCGACCCGCGCGGCCCTCGAGCAGTGCCTGGCCGCACTCGAGCACGGTAGCGAGGGGCTGGTGTTCGCCAGCGGCATGGCGGCCGAGGACACCCTGCTGCGGACACTGACCAGCCCCGGTGACCATGTGGTGATCCCCAACGACGCGTACGGGGGGACCTACCGGTTGTTCGACAAGGTGCACCAGCGGTGGGGGCTGGCCTACACCCCGGTGCACGTCGGCGAGGTGGCAGAGGTCCGCGCCGCGGTCCGCCCTGGCAGCACCCGGCTGGTCTGGGTCGAGACGCCGACCAACCCACTGCTCGGCATCGCCGACATCGAGGCGCTGGCGCAGGTGGCGCACGACGCGGGTGCGTTGCTGGTCGTGGACAACACCTTCGCCTCGCCCTATCTCCAGCAGCCGATCCGGCTGGGCGCCGACGTGGTGGTGCATTCAACCACCAAGTACTGCGGGGGCCACTCCGACGTCGTCGGTGGCGCGCTGGTCATCGCCGGCGGCGCCGAGCTCGCCCGCGACGTGGTGGCTCCACTGCGCTTCCACTCCAACGCGACGGGCGGCGTGGCCGGACCGTTCGACTCCTGGCTGGTCCTACGCGGTCTGAAGACCCTGGCCGTACGCATGGAGCGGCACAGCGACAACGCCGAACGGGTGGTCGAGTTCCTCGGCTCCCGCCCCGAGGTGAGCTCCGTGCTCTACCCCGGCCTACCGGAGGACCCGGGTCATTCGGTGGCCGCCAAGCAGATGCGTCGCTTCGGTGGCATGGTGTCGTTCCGCCACCGTGATGGGGAGCGGGCAGCTGTCGACTTCGTCGGGCGCACCCGGCTGTTCACGCTGGCGGAGTCGCTGGGCGGTGTCGAGTCACTGATCGAGCACCCCGGCCGGATGACGCACGCCTCGGCGGCCGGTTCGCTGCTGGAGGTGCCCGGGGACCTGGTCCGCCTGTCGGTCGGCATCGAGACAGCCGCGGACCTGCTCGCCGACCTGCGGCAGGCGTTCGACGCCGTCGCGGCCCGTCGCTGAGCCGCGTGACCGAGCTGGTCGCCTGCGTCGACTTCGGGTCGACGTTCACCAAGGCGCTGCTGGTCGACGTCGGCTCGGGCGAGGTCGCTGCCGCCGCCGAGAGCCCGACGACGGTCGACACCGATGTCCTCGAGGGCTGGTCGGCCTGCCTGACCGCGTTGCGTCGGGTGCACCCCGGCGTGGACGCGGCGCCGGTGCTGGCCTGCTCATCGGCCGGTGGCGGGCTTCGGGTCGCCGTGGTCGGCAACGAGGACCTGGTGACCGCC
>JBBSGC010000074.1:0-10113 GCA_038254525.1 Propionibacteriales bacterium
CCCCAGGCCGGTGATCAGGACAGCGTCGCGCCCCGAGACCGCGGCACGACAGAGGCCTTCGTACGCCGTGCCGAACCCGCAGGCCACGCACGCCCCGTCGACGAAGGAGAGCTCGTCCGGGAGCACCACGCAGGTGGCCTCCTCCGCCAGCAGGTAGTCGGCATGGCCGCCGTCGCACTGGCCGCAGCCGGCGATGTGGTAGAGCACGACCCGGTCACCGGCCCGGATCCGGTGGCAGCCGGCACCGACCTCGACCACCTCGCCGCACGGTTCATGGCCGCCGATGACGCCTTGGTAGGCCTCGGGCCCGCTGCCCAGGTGCTCCCGGTAGATCGCCCGCAGGTCGCTGCCGCAGATGGTCGAGGCCCTCATCCGGACCACGACCTGGCCGGGGCCCGGCGACGGATCGGGGACGTCCCGGAGCTCCACGCGCCGGCCGCCCGGCAGGTACGCGCCGCCATCAGGACCCCTTTGCAACGGCAGCGCGCAACCGCGCCGCGGTCTGCTCCGGGACGGTGTCGTTGACGAAGGCGCCCGCGCCGAGCTCGGAGCCGGCGATGTACTTGAGGCGGTCCGCCGTGCGGTGCAGCGGGGTGAACTCCAGGTGCAGATGGGAGATCGCCAGCCACGACCCGTCGTCCGTGGGCGCCTGGTGCATCGACATGACGTAGGGCAGCGAGAATCCGAAGAGCGCGTCGTAGCCGGTCAGGACCCGCTTGAGGAGGACCGCGAGCGACCACCTCTCGGGGTCGGTGAGATCGAGCAGGCTCGTGACGTGTCGCTGCGTCATCATTTGCACCTCGTACGGGAAGCGCGCGGCGAACGGTACGAAGGCCACCCAGTGCTCGTCGGCGGCGACCACCCGCAGGGCGTCGGCGCGCTCGGCAGCGACCACGTCGCACCAGACGCAGGTGCCCCGCTCGGCGCGGTGCTGGGCTGCGGCCCGCAGTTCCCGCAGCGGCCTAGGTGGGATGTCCGGGTAGCCGTAGATCTGGCCGTGGGGGTGGTCGAGGGTCACGCCCACGACCTCTCCCTTGTTCTCGAAGACGAAGACGTAGCCGACCTCGTCTCGCGCCCCGAGCACGGCGTAGCGGTCGGCCCACACGTCGACCAGCGCAGCGATGTGCTCGACGTCCATGTCGGCGAGGGTCAGGTCGTGCTGGTCGGAGTACAGGACGACCTCGGTCGCCCCGATCGCCGGCTCCACCGGGTGCAGGGGCGTCCCTTGCACGCTCGGCTCGGGCGGCGTTGCCGACAGCGACGGGAAGCGGTTGTCGAACACCGCGAGTTGGTACGCCGACCTCGGCATCTCGGTCGGTTCCCCGCCCGGGCGGGTCGGACACAGCGGGCAGCGGTCACTGGCGGGCTGGAAGGTGCGCCCCTGCCGGTGGGTCGCGAACGTGCGCCACTCCCCGAGGGTCGGGTCCCACCGGCGCTCGGTCACGACGTCGGTTCGTAGGAGTAGTAGGTGAGACCGCGGCCGTCGTCCTTGACGGTCCGCTCGGACCGGGTCGGCGGGCGCGGCGCCGCGGCCCACGTGACGAGGTCGGCGAGCAGGCCGCGTGCCCCCGCGTCGCCGGCGACAGCCTGCCTGACCAGCCGGTACTGGCACAGCAACAGGCGGCCGTCGCCTACTCGGTGCCCGCCGACGACCGTGCCGGTCAGCGACCCCGGGACCGGCTTGTAGGCAATGACCACCGGCTCGTCGGGGAACGGGCGATCGCCGACCTCGACGAACACGCTGCGGGCCTGCACCGTCGACTCCTCGCCCACGAGCACGTCGCGCCGTGGCAGGGACGGCAGCGCGGCGGCGCCGATGGTGAAGTGGAAGACCGATGAGCCCCAGGCGGTCTCAACGGCACTCAGCCTGGCGGCCACCGGAAAGTGGAGCGCGGCTTCGACCTCCTGCGCCAGGACAAGGACGGTACCCCCGCGAGCCAGGTGCTCCCGGGCTCGCGCCGAGGTGCCGCTGTCCAGAGCGGCCTCACCGACGACGAGGACAACAGCGTCGTCTCGAAGGCGCGCCCCGACCTGCTCCAACGCCTCGGCGGTCCGGTCGCCCACAACGCCGGCGAGACTGACGTCGTAGGGCGCAGACGGATGGCTGACGACGTGAATGGGATAGCGGTTCTGCGACACTAGTCGGCCGCCGCTGCGGAGCTCGACGAGCAGGTCGTGATTGCCCGCCACTTGCGGGACCCGGATCGACAGCCGGCCGTTGGCGGTGACGGCGTGGGGCGGCAGTCCGCCGACGCGGAGGTCGACCACCGACTCGTCACGAGGCACGTTGACGGCGCCACCGAAGCGCAGCGATACTTCCACGTCGTCCAACGGGCCGCCGTCGTTGGAGATGTGCAGCGACGCCGCCAGGACATCGCCCGCGCTGACCGCAAGGTTTGTGAGCCGCAGCATCGGCAGCACCATCTGATTCGCCCGACGGATCTCTTCGACGGCAAATTGCTTTGGTCGCCGGTGCAGGTCGAGCAGCCCGTTCAGCTCGTGGGGCACGTCGGTCAGCTCGGTCAGGCAATAGCCCCCGACGTGGTCGTGCCGGCGGAAGACCTCGATCTGCAGCCGGTCGGACAGCCCTTGGTAGCGCTGGGTTTCTCGTACGAAACGGGCGATCGTCGCCGGCCACCGGGCGGCGGCGAGCCCCGCGGCGTAGAGGTCATGGGAGTCCCAGAACGGCGCGTTTGGCAGCAGCGGCAGGTCCGGCAACCCCCAGTCGCCGAACTCCGTCACGTAGAGCGGCTTGCCGATGTCCTTCCACTCCGCGGCCTGCCGCTCGAGCCGTTCGAGGTAGTCGGCGTGCAGCCGCCCGTACCAGTGAGCCGTGAGGATCGGCGAGCAGAAGACGCGCTTGGGATCGGGCTCCATCCAGTCGTTCTCGATGGCGGGTCGGGTCGGGTCGAGGTCGGAAACGGCGGCATAGAGGGTGCGCGCGAACTGCTCGTAGATGTCCCACTCCCGGACGCCGTCCCGGTCGAGGCCGAGCTCGTTCATGGCCGACCACAGCACGATGCCGGGATGGTTGCGGTCGCGGCGCACCTGCTCGCCGATGGCGTCCACGCAGCGGCGGCTGAGCTCCGTGCCGTCGCCGATCTCCTCGTGCGCGATGGGCTCGGCCACCGGCAGGTCGCAGTGCACAAGCATGCCGAGCTCGTCGCAGACGTCGAGGTAGACGGGATCGAAGGCCTTGATGTGCAAGCGGAGCATCGTGAAGCCGAGGTCGCGTGCTGCGAGAACCTCGGCCACGATCGCTTCGCGGGTGCCCTCGGCGTAGAGCTCCTCGGCGCGGAAGCCCTGCACCAGGACGCTCTTCATGCGGTACGGCTCCCCGTTGAGCAGCATCCTCGTACCATCGAGGCGAACGGTCCGCAGTCCGAACCGGACCCGCTGGCTGTCGGCGGGCGCACCGTCGACCCGCACGTCGAGCAACGCGTCGTGCAGCGTCGGCTCCTCGGGGCTCCATCGGGCGGCCTCGGTCGCACCGAGTGCGAAGGTGAGCGTCTGGGTCCCCCCTGGCGGAAGCTCGACGGCTCGCTCCGCCACCATGTCGACGGCTCGCAGGCCGACCGTGGCGAGCACAGCGGACGCACTCGTGTTGACCAGCTCGACCCTGACGGTGAGGTCGTCCGGGTCGCTGTCGATGAAGAGGTCCCGGGCCACCACGGGCCCATGCCGGCGCAGCGTGACGCCCTGCCAGATGCCGCCGTAGGTCAGATAGAGGTTCGGCGGGCTGGGGAAGACGTGGTTGGCCCAGCCTTGCTTGCCGTGCGCGGAGCGGAGGTGGAACGGGTCGTCGACGGGGGGATCGGTGACCCGCACCTCGAGGACGTTCTCAGCCGCGACCAGGTGTCCGGTGATGGCGAACTCGAACGGCGTGAAGGGGTGCTCGTGGCGGCCGAGCGGGTGGTCGTTCAGCCAGACCTCGGCGACGTCCATGACGGCGGCGAACCGCAGCGTCCACCACCCGCTGGCGTCGGCGAGGACGAAGCGCAGCCGGTACCACGCCACGCCGTCGAGTTCGAGATGACCCTGCGCCTCCCAGAGGCCGGGAACAGTGATCTGGTCCGGCTGCAGCGTCGGGAGCGCCGACCGGTCATGATCGCCGGGATAGAACTCCCATGTTCCGTTCAGAGAGCCACTGCCGTGCTCGTCGAGGTGCACGGGCATGGGTGCGAGCGCTGTTCCGATCGTCATCGTCGGTGGCCGACGCTACTCCGGGGAAGGCGTGGCCGGTGTCGCCGGTGTCGCCGGTCCGTCGGTCGGGGCACTCCGGCGAGTCGCGCGCGACCGGCGGGTCGTCCTAAGGTCGGACCATGTTGCTGTGCCAGCTGACGGCCGATGCCTGCGGGCTGCCGGTGCTGGCCGGGGCGGTCGAGGCCAGCGCCCTCGGCAACGTCCTCGGGCAGGCGCGAACGCTTCAGGCACCGCTGCCCGACTTGGCGGAGCGGCGTGTCTTTGGAGCGTCCCCGTGAAGGTGGCGCTGATGGTCACGTGCATCAACGACGCGATGTTTCCCGAGACCGGCCAGGCCGTCGTGACCGTGTTGCGTCGGCTCGGGGTCGACGTCGACTTCCCCGCGGGGCAGACGTGCTGCGCCCAGCCAATGGTGAACACCGGGTATCTCGACGAGGCGGTGCCGGTCGTACGCAACTTCGTCGAGGCTTTCGCGGCGTACGACGCCATCGTGACCCCTTCGGGATCGTGCGCCGGGTCGGTGCGGCACCAACACGCGCTCGTCGCCGGTCGCAGCGGTGACCGCAAGCTCGCCGACGCGGTGGCGGCGACGTCGCCAAAGGTCTATGAGCTGAGCGAGTTCCTCGTCGACGTGCTGGGAGCGACCGATGTCGGCGCGTACTTCCCGCACACGGTCACCTACCACCCGACCTGCCACTCGCTGCGGATGCTGCGGGTCGGTGACCGCCCGCTGCGGCTGCTGCGCGGCGTCCGCGGGATCCGGCTGATCGACCTGCCGGCGGCCGCCGAATGCTGCGGCTTCGGTGGCACCTTCGCGCTGAAGAACGCGGATACGTCGATCGCCATGGGGTCGGACAAGGCGCGCCGGGTACAGGAGACGGGCGCGGAGGTGCTCGTCGCCGGTGACAACTCGTGCCTGCTGCACATCGGCGGGCTGCTCTCCCGGCAGCGGGCCGGCGTGCGGGTGATGCACCTCGCCGAGATCCTCGCGAGCACCGAGGCGCTGCCATGACGGCCACCTTCGTCGGCATGCCGCCGTTCCCGCAGGCCGCCCGCAAGGCGCTGGCCGACAGCCAGTTGCGCGCCAACCTCGCCCACGCCACCTCGACGATCCGCGCGAAGCGCGACTTGGTCGTCAGCGAGTTGGACGACTGGGAGGAGCTGCGCCTGGCCGGTGCGGCGATCAAGGACCGGACGCTGCGACACCTCGACACGTACCTGATCGAGCTCGAGGCCAACCTGCGGGCCCGCGGCGCGACCGTGCACTGGGCCAACGACGCCGCCGAGGCGTGCGAGATCGTCGCGCAGATCGCCCTGAGCCACCACGTCGACGAGGTCGTCAAGGTCAAGTCGATGGCCACTCAGGAGATCGGGCTCAACGAGGCGCTGGCCGAGCACGGGATCGCGGCGTGGGAGACCGACCTGGCCGAGCTGATCGTGCAACTCGGTGACGACCTGCCGAGCCACATCCTCGTGCCCGCGATCCACCGCAACCGCGCGGAGATCCGCGAGATCTTCCTGCGGCACATGGCGGCCGCCGGCCGGCCCGCCCCGGCGAGCCTGAGCGATGAGCCGGCCGACCTGGCCGCGGCCGCCCGGGCTCACCTGCGCGAGAAATTCCTTCGCGCCAAGGTGGCGATCTCAGGCGCGAACTTCGCCGTCGCCGACTCCGGCACTCTCGTGGTGGTCGAGAGTGAGGGCAACGGGCGCATGTGCCTGACACTGCCCGATGTCCTGGTGAGCGTCGTCGGTATCGAGAAGCTGGTGCCGACCTGGACCGACCTTGAGGTGTTCCTGCAACTGCTGCCGCGGTCGAGCACCGGCGAGCGAATGAACCCGTACACCTCCACGTGGGCCGGTGTCACACCCGGAGACGGGCCGCAAGAGGTACACGTCGTCCTCCTCGACAATGGCCGCACCAACGTCCTGGCCGACGAGGTCGGACGGCAGGCGCTGCGTTGCATCCGGTGCTCGGCCTGCCTGAACGTCTGCCCGGTCTACGAGCGCGTCGGCGGGCACGCCTACGGCTCGGTCTACCCCGGCCCCATCGGCGCGATCCTCAATCCCCTGCTGCGCGGTGTCGGCACGGATCCGGCAATCGATGCCCTGCCTTACGCATCCAGCCTCTGCGGCGCCTGCTTCGACGCCTGCCCGGTGCGCATCGACATACCCGAGGTGCTGGTCCACCTGCGCGCCAAGGTCGTCGACAGTCACCGCCCGGGCCGGCCCAAGGGCCAGGACGTGGCGATGAAGGGTGCGTCCTGGGTGCTGGCCACCGGGCGCCGCACGGCCTTCGCAGAGTTCGGGGCGTCCGTCGCCGGCAAGGCGGTCGGCTGGCTCGGCTCCCGGCGGCTGCCGGGCGGACGTCGGGCGATCGGGTGGCTGCCCTGGCCGGGCACCGGCTGGACCGACGCACGTGACCTACCGGCTCCCCCGAAGGAGTCCTTCCGGACGTGGTGGCGGCGCACCGATGCCGGACGCCGGGACCGGTCGCGATGACGGCGCGGGCCGAGATTCTGGACCGGGTACGAGCGGCCCTGCGCGACGTGGGCCGCGGCGACGACGCGGCCGACGAAACCCCTCGTGCGTACCGGCGCGGTCCCGAGCTTCCCGACCTCCTCGCTGTCTTCGCCGAGCGGGTTGAGGACTACCGCGCCACCGCGATCCGATGTGACGAGGCATGGGCGCCGGGCGCGATACGAACGGCTCTCGGCTTGGCCACCCGCGTGCTGGTGCCCGCTGGATTTCCTGAGCGTCTGCTCGAAGGCGGCGCACTGCCAGGCGCGTGCCAGCGCAGCGACGGCGACGGCTTGGCCGCCTCCGCGCTCGACACGTGGGACGCCGTCCTGACGACGTGTTCTGTCGCGATCGCGCTGACCGGGACGATCGTGCTCGACCACGGGCCAGGGCAGGGCCGACGTGCCCTCACGCTGGTGCCCGACCTGCACGTCTGCGTGGTCCGCACCGACCAGGTCGTAGGCGGTGTACCCGAGGCCATCGGGCGTCTCGACCCGCAGCGGCCGCAGACGTGGATCAGCGGACCGAGTGCCACCAGCGACATCGAACTCTCCCGCGTCGAAGGTGTGCACGGGCCACGCCAGCTCCACGTCGTCGTGGTGGAGGGCTGAATATGGCGGTGGCGGTGGGATTTGAACCCACGGAGGACTTGCATCCTCACACGCTTTCGAGGCGTGCTCCTTCGGCCGCTCGGACACGCCACCGTCGACTAGGGTACCGGAGGCCCCGACCCGCGGTGACCGGCGAAAAAGTCGCGCAGCACCGCACCGCACTCTTCGGCCAGGACACCGCTGACGACCTCGGGACGCCAGTTGGGCCGCCGGTCGCGTACGACGTCCCAGAGGGAGCCGACCGCACCGGCCTTGGGGTCTGGCGCGCCGTATATCAATCTTGATATGCGAGCCAGCACCAAGGCACCCGCGCACATCGTGCAGGGCTCAAGGGTGACGACCAGGGTGTGTCCCTCCAGCCGCCAGCCCGATGTCATCGCGGCACCCGCACGCAGCGCCAGGATCTCGGCATGCGCGGTCGGATCGCCGGTGGCCTCTCGCGCGTTCCCCCCCGTCGCGACCACCGTCCCCGACGGATCGACCAGCACGGCGCCGACGGGAACGTCACCACCGACGGCCGCGGATGCCGCCACCTCTAGGGCCTCAGCCATCCACTGCTCGTACGGCGGGGTCACCCCTCGCGGATCTCCTCGAGCAGGTCGAGGCAGCCGGCCCGCTCGGCGATCGCGGTGATCACATCGGCCGGGAGCAGGCCCTCATGGGCGCACAACTCGAGCAGGGTCGCGGCCGGCGTGCCGAGATCGGCCAGCAGGTCTGAATCGCCTGCGGGCACGACGTCCGTACTCTCCGCTGGCTCGTCCTCTTCGGTGACCGTGTCGACGCCGTCGAGGATCTCGTCGTCGATGAGATAAGGCGCCGGCTCAGGGGTGCCGGCCTCCTCCAGCAACAGCGCCACGATTCGCGACTCCTCGCCCGCACGCGAGTCAGAGACGAAGACGCGCGGGTCGTCGGTGCCGTCCACTCGGACCACCGCGACGTACATGTCGTCCTCTTCGAGCAGGAGCAGTGTGGTCTCGGCCCCATCCTGGAGTTCGCGCAGCGTATCGGCGAGCACCGAGAAGTCATCGACATCGTCGAGGTCGAGCTCGGTCGCCGTCCAGTCCGACGGCGTACGCGCCAGCGCCGCGGCGAAATAGGGCACGTTCTCCTCCTTCTTCTGGAGCTAAGTCGAGTGCAGCGCGGCCTGGAACGCGTCGGCAAAACCGATCCGGCGTGCCACGTCGAGCAGCATCTCATCGGCGTAGAGATCGAGGTCGTCGAGGATGGTGCCCAGTTCAATCTCGGGAAGTCCCAGATCGGAGAAAATCCGCACGTCACCCGCGGGCCCGACCTCGCCGAGATCGTCGTCGTCGGGCAGGTCGTCGCCCAGCGCCGCGAGCACCTGCCGGGCGAGATCCCATTCGACCGCGGCAGTCACGTCGGACAGAAGCAGCCGCACCTCGCTACCCGGGACCACCCGGATCGCGACAAAGAATTCGTCGGCCACATCGACCAGGCCGATGCCACCGACCTGCTGCTGACGAAGGACATTGGTCAGGCCCTCGAGATCGCTCTGCAGGCCGTCCGGCAGCCGATCGACGTGCCAGCCGGCATCGTCGCGGAGGACAGCGAGCACGAAGCCGTTGTCGGCCACCGTTCCCCTCCCCATGCCCGCCTGATCACGCCTGATTAGTTGGCACCCTGCCGTGTTCGGGGCCGTGAGACAACGCCCAACGGGATCATGTCAGGTCAGCTGGCCATCGACTCCAGGTCGAGCCGGCCCCACCGGGCGGCCACCTCCCGCCAGGACGGGACCACCGCTGCGTCCATGATCCAGGGAAGATTGGTGCGGTCACAGCCGCACCAAGTCTCCCTGGATCATGAAATGGGGGGCGGGAGCCGAGACCCTTTCGAGTCGGGGAGCCGTGCGGACTGGACAGGTGTAACCAGGTTGTCCATGCATTTGACATAGTGCCGCCTTATGTCAAAGAATCGTCGCCGTGACCGAAGCTGTCTCGTACGCCATGACCGCCAAGGCGCAGATGCGTTCGGCGATCCTGGACGCGGCCCAAGACCTGATGGTGGCGCGCGGCTGGGGCGCGGCCCGCATGGCCGACATCGCCGCCCGGGTGGGCCTTTCCCGGCAAACGCTCTACAACGAGTTCGGCAGCAAGGACGGGCTGGCGCGCGAGGTGGTCCTGCGCGAGACCCGGCGCTTCCTCGACGGCATCAGCCGGGTGCTCGATGAGCACGCCGACGACGCCGAGCGATCGACCCAGGCCGCCGTGCTCTTCACCCTGCAGCAATCGGCGGACAACCCGCTGCTGAAGGCGGTGCTGACGTCGACCCGCGACGACGACCTGCTTCCGCTGCTGACGACCCGCTCGGAGCCGGTGCTGCTCGCGGCGCGGGCCTCCCTGGCCGCACACCTGCGCCGCGAGTGGCCCGATCTCGACGAGGGCGACGTACATCTGATCGCCGACTCCGTCGTACGCCTCACCGTGTCCCATCTCGTCCTGCCGCTCGAACCACCCGACGTCGTGGCTCGGCGCCTGGCCCGGCTCGTGCACCGTTACCTGACCGCTAGCGCCACTGGAGGCACCGCATGAGCACCGCCGAGAAGTACACGATTCCGACCGACATGCAGACCTGGGAGGTCGAGGCGGCAGGCGCCGCGCGTTTCACCTGGGAGTACGACGACGGCCGGGCTCGGCTGCTGAACCTGTACCAGAAGGGCAAGGAAAAGCAGTGGGACGCGATGGCGCGGATCGACTGGTCACTCGACATCGACCCGGGTAACCCGCTGGGCACCCCGGTCGAGGCGATCCCCATCTTCGGCTCG
>JBBSGC010000075.1:0-10087 GCA_038254525.1 Propionibacteriales bacterium
AAAGCCCTGCGCGAACACCCGACTTCCCTGCATCTCGTCTCCGACGACCCCCAGACAGGGACCCAGCCATGACCACCACGACCAACCCGACCGAGACGACGACCACTACGACCCGATCGACGATCTCCACATCCACCACGAAAGCAGCACGACCAACGACAAGAACCACGACCAGGCACAAGCGAGGAGAGAAGGACCAAACAACCGAAACAGACAGAAGAGCTACAAGATCAAAGGCCTCACACCTTGGCATCACGATCCCGTGGTCCGGGCCGGCCTTCGGCCGGCCGGGCTCGACGCTGCGCGCGAGCGGTCCCGCTGTGGATCTCGTGGAGATCAACAGCGGTGTGATCATGGGCCGGTGGTCGCCGTGGTCTTGAAGATCACCACCGGCTACAGCCCGGAGTACCTGCTCAAGGAGGTCGCGACCGGCCGCGAGAACTACTACACCGGCGCGGTCGCCGAGGGTGAGCCGCCGGGCCGGTGGTGGGGCTCGGGTGCGGAGCTGCTCGGGCTGCGTGGGTTGGTCGAGGCGCAGGACATGCGCGCGGTGTACGAGCGGTTCCTCGACCCGCGTGGCGAGGCGTTCAAGGACCCGCAGCGCTGGGACGAGCCGGACATCGCCACGCTGGGACACACTGGACGGAAGTACATGTCCGAGGACGAGTTGTACAACGCCGCGGTTGAACGGGAGCCGGACGCCGACGCCGCCCGCCGGATGGAGCTGCGGTTGGAGGCGGGCAAGAACGCCCGGCAGAACGTGGCGTTCTTCGACATGACGTTCAGCGTCGCCAAGTCCATCACGCTGCTGCACACCGCGTTCGAGGCCCAGCAGGTCGCCGCCCAGCGGGCCGGCGACACCGAACGGGCGGCGGCGTGGGGTGAGTTCCGGCAGGCCGTGGAGGACGCGATCTGGACGGGCAACAACGCCGCGCTGGCCTATATGAATGAGCACGCCGGCTACTCGCGGGTGGGCCGCCACGGCGGCAGTGCCGGCCGGTGGATCGACGCCCCGGACTGGGTGGTGGCGTCGTTCTTGCAGCACGACAGCCGCGAGCACGACCCGCAGCTGCACATCCACAACGGTTTCCTCAACCGTGTCCGGTGCGCGGACGGGACGTGGCGCACGGTCGACTCGCGCGCGCTGCATAAGGTGAAGCCGGCCGCGGCGGCGGTCGCCGAGCGCACGACCGCCGAGCGGCTGACCCACACCCTGGGCGTGATCGCCGCGATGCGCCCGGACGGGAAGGCCCGCGAGATCGTCGGCGTCGCGCAGGAGGCGATGGACCTGATCTCGACCCGTCGCCGCCAGGTCACGGCCAAGACCGCCGATCTCGTCGAGGCCTTCGAGGCCCGCTACGGCCGCGCCCCGAACAACCTGGAGCTCGACCGGCTCTCCCAGCAGGCGACGCTGATGACGCGGCGGGCGAAGTCGCACACCGGGGAGACCCGTGAGCAGGTGCTCGACCGGGTCGACGCCCGGCTGCGCGCGGACCTCGACGGTGGGCTCGCCGGCGTCGCGCACGCCGCGCTGGAAGCGCGCGAGCAGGCCCCGGCGGTGCAGGACTGGTCCCCGCGCGAGGTGATCGCCCTCGCGTTGGAGGACGTGCGGCGGGCGAAGTCCGGGTGGACCGAGCATGACCTGACCGCCGCGATCGAGCGTGCTCTGCCCGACTATCTCGGGCTGCCCGACGGCGCCGCGGTCGCCGATCTGCTGGAGTCGTTGACCGCCGAGGGCGTCAAGCTCGCCAATGCGCTGGACGTGCCGCGGCCGGCGGACGAGCTGACTCCGCAGGAGCTGCGGCTGCGCAACGGCCGCTCGGTCTACGAGGCGCCCGCGGCCAGGTTGTACGCGACGCCCGATCAGATCCACACCGAGCGGGCCCTGGTCGCGGCCACCGCCGCCCGCGACGGCGCCGCGTTCCCCGCCCACGTCGCCCGCCGCTACGTCGAGCAGCTGCGCGAGTCGGGGATCGAGCTGGGCGTCGACCAGGCCGCCGCCGTGGCGGGGGTGCTCACCTCGGGTGCGCGGGTCGAGTGCCTGGTCGGCCCGGCCGGGACCGGCAAGTCGTTCGTCGTCGGCGCGCTCGCGCACGCCTGGACCGACCCCGAACACGTCCCCGCCATCCCCTCCGGCGCGGGCCCGGCGCGGCGGGTGTTCGGGCTGGCGACCTCCCAGATCGCGACCGAGGTGCTGGCCGCCGAAGGGCTCACCGCGCGCAACGTGACCCGCTGGCTCGACACCCAGGCCCGGCTCGCCGCCGGCCCCGGCGCGGGCGGGCCGCGTCCGGTCGACGGGGACGGGGCGTGGCGGCTGCACGCCGGTGACCTGGTCGTGGTCGACGAGTCCGCGATGACCGACACCGCCTCCCTCGCGGCCATCTTCGCCCATGTGAAGGAGGCGGGGGCGAAGCTGCTGCTGGTTGGCGACCACCGCCAGCTCGCCGCCATCGGCGCCGCGGGAATCATGGAGCTGCTCGCCGAGGCCGGTATCCGCTACGAGCTGTCGGAGGCCCGCCGGTTCACCCACGAGTGGGAGCGCGAGGCGTCGCTGCGGCTGCGTGAGGGTGACGAGACCGTGCTCGACGTCTACCACCGCCAGGGCCGGCTCCTGGACGCCGGAACGCGCGACGAGGCAGAAGCGTCCGCCGCCCGCGCGTGGCTCGGCGACACCCTGGCCGGCCGTGACACGGTGCTGCTGGTCGACGACAACGCCGCTGCGGCCCGCCTGTCCGGGCAGCTGCGTGCCGAGCTGGTCCGGCTCGGCCGGGTCGCCGAGCACGGTGTCCCGCTCGTGCAGGGCACGGTCGCCGGGGTGGGGGACCGGGTGCAGGCCCGCTGGAACGGCTGGGACCTCGCCGGGATCGAGGGCAACCGTCGCGGCCCGATCAACCGCGAGACCTACCAGGTCACCGCCGTCCGCGACGACGGCTCCCTCGACGTCCACCTCACCACCGGCACCGGCCCGGACGGTGAGCCGATCGGGCAACGACTGCTGCTGCCCGCCCGCTACGTCGCCGAGCACCTGGACCTGGCCTACGCCTCCACCGTGCACGCCGCCCAGGGCCGCACCACCGACACCAGCCACGCCGTCATCACCTCGTGGACGTCGCTGTCCGCCCTCTACGTCGCGCTGTCCCGCGGTCGCGACGCCAACACCGCCCACGTCGCCACCACGTCCACGGTCGACGACCCCGCCCGGGGACGGCCTGATCAGACGCTGCACCGCAACCCGCTGTCGCTGCTCGCGGGCATTCTCGCCGACCGTGACCCGATCACCCGCCAGTCCGCGACCGCGATCGCCGCCGACACCGCCACCGCAGCGGCGAGTGTGGCGACCAACGGCGAACGCTTCACCGACGCCGCCACCCAGGCCGTCACCGCCCGCACCGCCCACTGGCTCGACGAGCTCACCGCCACCGGCGCCCTCACCGGCGAGCAGCGGACCCGGCTCGCCGCCGAGGACGGCGCCACCTCCCTCGGACGCGTGCTGCGCCGCGCCGAGCTGGCCGGGCTCGACGCCCGCCAAGTCCTGACCGACGCGGTCACCGAGCGCCCGCTGTCCGGCGCGAACAACACCACCAACGTCCTAGTCTCGCGCATCACCGACGGCGGCACCCGCCGCTTCGACCCCCACGGCGACTCCTGGTCCCAGTGGCTCCCCGCCACCGGGCGGCCCGCCTGGGACGCCTACCTCGCCGGCCTCGCCCACGCCGCCGACCAGCGCGCCGCCGTCCTCGGCCGCGAGACGGCCGAGCAGGCGCCCGCGTGGGCGGTCGAGGCCCTCGGGGCCGTCCCCGCCGCCGACGACCCCGCCCGCGGCGACTGGGAACGCCGCACCGGGATCGTGGCCGGCTACCGCGAGCTGCGCGGCCACGACGACCCCACCGACGCCCTCGGCCACGCCCCGGCCCCCGCCCGGCAGGCCGAGGCGTACGCCGCCTACCGCGCCGCCTGGACCGCCCTCGGGCGGCCCGAGGCCCAGCAGAGCGAGCACGAGATGTCCACCGCGCAACACCTGGTGCGCATCCGCGCGTGGGAGCGCGAACGCGCCTGGGAGCCCCGCTACGTCGGCAACGACCTCGCCGGCACCCGCCAGGCCGCCGACCACCACCGACATGCCGCCACCGTGCGGCGCGCCGAAGCCGAGAACTCCGACCAGCCCGACGAGCGTGCCCGGCTCGAGCGGGAGGCCCGCGACGCCGAAGCCCTCGCCGCGACGCTCGACGAGCAGATCGTCGCGCTGGAGCAGCAGGACGCCGCCTGGGCACGTCACCGTGCCCACACCGCCCGCACCCGCGCGGAGGCCGACATCTCCCGCGCCATCGTCGCCGACCGCGACGACGAGCACGAGCCGCGCGTCACCGCCGACGAATGGCTCGCCGCGCACGGCCAGGCCCTCGCCGACGACGAGCGCCACCAGGTCGTCACCGAGGCCGACGTCGACGACCGTCCCGCCGAGCTCGACGACCGGGACGCCGCCCGCGCCCTCGACAACGTCGCGGCGGTGGGGGAGTCCGACCTGCGCGAGGTCGCCGCGACCGAGCCCCGCCCAGTCGACGAGGACCGCATCGGCGTCCGGACGCCCGACCAGAGCGCAGCAGCACTGGACCGGGCGCAGCGCGCGATCCGGGAGATCGAAGCCCGCGAGGTGTGGGAACGCCAAGCCGAGCAGGACGAGCGCGCCGCGCAGCTCGGCCGCTGGCACGACGAGGACCAGAGCACCCGCGACGCCGCCGACGTCGACGAGGCCGCCCCCGTCCTCAGTGACAGCGCCGGCTATGCGCCAGCCGCCCGGCCGTGACCGCCCGCCACCGGCATCGGCCACGCGCCGCGGCCGATGCCGGCCGGCCCGTCGGTCAGCCACACCCGCAGCTGCGCAGACGCCAGGCCGGGCGGGATCGCGAACCCGCGCAGCCGCACCCGGTACTCCTCCCGCTCGCCGAACGAGACGGTGCTGCCGTCGCCACGGTGGATCGGGGCGAGGATCGCCGGGTCGTCGAACAGCCCGCGCGCCCACCCGAGCGCGCAGACCACCCCGTGCGCGTAGAAACGCTGCGACATCGGCCCCGAGTGCTCCTCCCACAGCGGCTTGGTCATCGGGCCCAGGCCCGAAACCTCCCGCCGCCACCACAACGGCGACGGGTAGGGCTCGCCCTCGGCGAGCGCGTTCGCCACCGCCACTAACCCATCCGCGACCGCGGCCGTCGGTGCCGCCCGCCACGGCAGCGGTCCGCGGGTCTGTTCGCCCTCGGCCCCGCCGAGCCAGCTCAACGACCCGAACCCGGCCAGCGCCTCCGGCGACTTGGTCGACCCGAACAACCGCAGCAGGTAGTGCTCGACGTCGGCGACCGCGCGCAGCGGCGGCCGCACCCAGCCTGGAACGCCGTTCAGCCTCGCCATGCCCGCCAGTGTGCGACCCCGCACCGACAAGAACAGACCGCCAACAGGGCGGAGCCTGCGGAAGCGAGGAGCGTCAAGATCGGCGATGGCCGCCGGTCAGTTACTCGATGCCGGTACGGGTCTTCATCGCCCAGGTAGAGCAGGTGTGGATCGTCCTTCTTCGCCCGGAACGTGCGCGATCCATCTTCGGGAGGGCAGATCGGGCACTCGCTGCGGCCGCGCTCCATCTTCTGGATCGACCCGCACGCGTCGTGTCGGCCCCACGTGCCGTGGGAAAGCCGGGTGCTCGCCTCGCGCCAGTCCCACGGCAATCCATGGATGTCGGTGGCCAGCACAGTCCAGCCCGGCCGTGCGTAGGACACCAGCGTGCCGCCCACCAGGTCATAGCTGATGGCCTCGTGCAACGTCCAGTCATCGATGTCCTCACCGGAGTCAAGACCGCGGTAGGAACGCAGATCATCCAGGTGCCCCTGCTCGACCATGGCCTCACGTACCAGCTCGATGTCCTCGATGTGGATGGGTGAGGTCCGGTCGTCCAGACAGAGGTGGCACCGCGTACGCCACCCCGGTCGACACGCTCGCTCGTCACCGCACCAGGTGCACTGCAGTATCTGGATCCGCTGACCGCCGGGTTGGTCCTCGATCACCTGCATCTGGTCGGCGATGCCGGTGGCGCACGTGGCGCACGCGTTCATCCACGCGACGGCGAGCACACGGCCCGACGACCCCACGGGTACACCGAGCGGCTCGAGGCAGTTTGCGCAGGTCTTCTCGGTCGCTTGCAAACCTCGACTTCACCCACTCCCGCCGTCGCCGGTGAAGGCCGCCGTCGGCCGAGACCCGCGGGTCTCGCTCGAAAAATCGACCAGCGCTGTCAACGCGACCACAACGATAGTGGCCTTCGCCAGGGGCACAGGGTTTGCGACACGAACAGGTGATGCAGGCGGTCTCGCTTGGACTGAGGCTCGTGCGCGGAGGAGTCTCCAAGGATGGCTGCCGCCAGGAGGCTCCCACCAGATCCGCAGGATGTTCCAGTACTCGGGCTGTCGGTGCTGCGCGCGACCCCCGGTTGGGACGACGCGATCAACGCGCTTCGCGTCGTATGGGAATCCGACGGCGAACACGCCAGAACCAGGGCAGCCGAGATCCGGAGCAATTTTGCGGGCCGTCGTGGACTGATGGTGCTCGACGTCGTGCTGTCTCGGCAACGCCGCTATACCGCCCGCGTCACTCCTCGGCTCAACCGGTGGCTCGAGCACGTAGCGGAGCAGCGCGGCGTGCCGACCCTTAGATGGGTGGAAGGCAACCCCGACTCCTACGTCGACCTGGGCCTGCGCGACGGCGAGGCTGACACCATCGGCAATGTGACGGCCGGGTTGCTGCGTTACGCCGACGATCACCGGCTCGACGAAGACCAGGCATGCGTAGCGTGGGCGCACGAAGTCGGCGGGCTTGAAGTCGCTCCCGACCTCGACCCCTACATAGGCGCTGTCAAAGGAATCGGCCCGGCCCTGTTCGCTTATCTGCGGATACTGTGCGGCGCCGACACGATCAAACCCGACGTCCGCGTGCTCAAGCAACTGCGCCGGGTCGGCGTGCAGGTCGCGCCGGCCAGCGCCGCGGCGGGCTTCCTCGCCGCCTCAGCTGTCGCCCACGAGCTCGGCATCCCCGTGATCGAGCTCGACCAACTGCTCTGGTACGCGACCGAACGCAATACCGCACGATGACAGCTCCAGGCTGATAAGCACCGCGCGGCTGTGTCGGTACAGCGAGGCGTTGCGGCCTGAGTAGCCGCCAACCCCGACGTCCGGTCGGCATTGCCCGGGGCACGACGCCAACGACTGATCCGGCCGTCGTGGATCTATGCCCTCCTAGCTACTAGGTTCTCACGAGTGAACAACGACCAGCTCGCCGCGGAGCAGCGGGCTCGGGTCCAGATCGACCGCCAGCTGGTCGCCGCCGGCTGGAGCGTGCAGAGCCGCGCGGAACTGAATCTATTTGCCGGGCCGGGTGTCGCCGTCCGTGAGGTGATCATGAAGTCCGGGCACGGGCGCGCGGACTACCTGCTGTACGTCGACCGCCGCGCCGTCGGGGTGATCGAGGCGAAGCCGGAGGGCACGCCGCTGTCGGGCGTGGAGTGGCAGTCGGCCATGTACGCCGAGGGCCTGCCCGCCGAGGTCCGGCTGAAGGCCCTCACCCACGACGGCCGGCTCCCGTTCGTGCTCGAAGCATCGGGCTCGGAAACCCATCTCACCAACGGTTTCGACCCGACCCCTCGGGCCCGCCGGATCTTCGCCGTACCGAGACCCGAGACCCTGGCCCGCCTCATTCGCGACGTCGACACCGAGCCAGACGCCCCGACCTGGCGGGCGAAGGTCGCGCAGATGCCGCCGCTGAACAAGGAGGGTCTGCGGCCGGCACAGATCACGGCGGTCACCGGCGTCGAGCGCAGCCTCGCCGAGCAGCGCCACAGCCGTTCGCTGGTCCAGATGGCGACCGGGGCCGGCAAGACCTACACAGCCGTGACGCAGTGCTACCGGCTGCTGCGCTACGCCGGGTTCCGCCGGGTGCTGTTTCTCGTCGACCGCAACAACCTCGGCGACCAGACCTTGCGCGAGTTCCAGAACTACGCCACGCCCGACGACGGCCGGCGCTTCACCGAGATCTACAACGTCGACAAGCTCACCGGTGCGGGCATGGTCGGCTCCTCCAACGTCGTGATCTCCACGATCCAGCGCGTGTACGCCGCCCTGCGCGGCGAGCACGTGCCCGACGTCGACGATCCCGGCATCGACGGCTTCACCCCGGACCGCCCCGTCGAGGTCGCCTACAACGCCCAGATGCCACCCGAGGCCTTCGACCTGGTCATCGTCGACGAGGCACACCGCTCGATCTACGGGGTGTGGCGCGGCGTGCTGGATTACTTCGACGCGCACGTGCTCGGGCTGACCGCCACCCCGGTGAAGCAGACGTTTGGCTTCTTCCAGCAGAACCTGGTCTCCGAGTACACCTATGCCCAGTCGGTGGCCGACAACGTCAACGTCGACTTCGACGTCTACCGGATCGCCACCGAGATCACCGGCCAAGGGTCGACGGTCGACGCCGGCACAGTTGTCCCAGTGCGCGACAAGCGCACCCGCCGCGAGCGCTACCAGACCCTCGACGACGACTTGGCCTACACCGCCACCCAGCTCGACCGCGCTGTCACCTCGCGTTCGCAGATCCGGCTCGTCCTGGAGACCTTCCGCGACCGGCTGTTCACCGAGATCTTCCCCAGCCGCTCCACCGTGCCCAAGACGCTGATCTTCGCCAAGGACGACAACCATGCCGAGGAGGTCCTCACCACCGTCCGCGACGTGTTCGGCAAGGGCAACGAGTTCGCAGCGAAAATCACCTACTCGGCGAAGGACCCGAAGAAGCTCCTGCAGCGCTTTCGCACCTCGCCCAACCTGCGGATCGCCGTCACTGTCGACATGATCGCCACCGGCACCGACGTCAAGCCGCTGGAGTGCGTGTTCTTCATGCGCGACGTCCGATCTGCGTCCTACTTCGAGCAGATGAAGGGCCGCGGCGCCCGCACGATCGGCAACGCCGACTTCCAGGCCGTCACCCCCGACGCGGCGGCCAAGACACGGTTCGTGCTGGTCGACGCCATCGGCGTCACCGAGCACGACTACGTCGACGCCGCGCCGCTGGAACGCGCGAAATCGGTGTCGCTCAAGAAGCTGCTCGACAAGGCCGCCGCCCTGACCCTCACCGAGGACGAGACCGCCACGCTCGCGTCGCGGCTGGCCAAGCTCGAACTCCAACTGACCCCCGCCGAGCGGGACGAGCTGGACGCGGTCGCGGGCGGACCGGTCCGCGACATCGTGCGCGGGCTCGTGGCGGCAGTAGACACAGACGAGCAGGCCGCCGCGATCGCAGCCTCACCCGGGATCGAATCTGTCGTCGCGGTGCAGAACCTGCTCGACCACGCGGTGCAGCCGCTGGCCGCAAACCCGCAGCTGCGGGCGCGGATTCTCGAACTGCGCGCCAGCCACGACCAGGTCATCGACGAGGTCAGCGTCGACACTCTGCTCGATGCCCACGGCGTCGTCGATACCGAACGCGCCCGGTCGGTGGTCGAGTCGTGGGCCGCCTACCTGGCAGAGAACCGCGACGAGATCACCGCCCTGCACGTGCTCTACTCGCAGCCGGCGGGGCGCATCTCATTCGCCGATCTGCGCGAACTGGCCGAGCGCATCCAGCGTCCGCCCTACAACTGGACACCTGACATCATCTGGAACGCCTACGCCGCGATCGACGTCGATCTCGTCCGGCACGCCGACCGGCACACCGTCACCGACCTCGTGTCGCTGGTGAGATTCGCGATGGGAGTCGAGAACGAGTTGGTGCCCTACGCCGACAAGGTTCAGGAGCGGTACGTCGCCTGGCTGGCGCAGCAGGTGCAGGCGGGGGCGACGTTCAGTGACCGGCAGCGCTGGTGGCTGGATCGCATCGCCGACGTTATCGCCACTTCGGCGGGGATCTCGGCGGAAGATCTGGAGGTAACTGGTCAGGTCCTTGGCGGCGTGGCTGCTTGATCTTCGCGTCGTGGTGTTGATGATGGCGGTGTGTCCGAGGAGTCATCCACTGTAGAGCTGCGTGAGCGGCTTGCGGTCGTGGTGGCGTCGTTGGCGGAGCG